>NZ_JBHUWD010000033.1:0-60545 GCF_042670205.1 Luteimicrobium sp. NPDC057192
GAACAGCCCGGGCGCCGCGGCCGATCAGTGGGCGAAGTGGCGCGTGCCCGTGAAGTACATCGTGACGCCCGCCTCCTGAGCCGCCGCGATCACCTCGTCGTCGCGGATCGATCCTCCGGGCGCGACGACGGCGCGCACGCCGGCGTCGAGGAGGATCTGCAGCCCGTCGGCGAAGGGGAAGAACGCGTCGGACGCCGCGACGGAGCCGCGAGCACGCTCCTCGCCGTCCGCGAGCGCGTTGGCGCGCTCGACGGCGAGCTTGCAGGAGTCGACCCGGTTGACCTGGCCCATGCCGATCCCGACGGCGGCCTGCTGGTCGGCGAGGAGGATGGCGTTGGACTTCACGGCGCGGATCGAGGTCCACGCGAACGCGAGGTCGGCGAGGGTCGCGTCGTCGGCGGCGTCGCCGGCGACGAGCCGCCAGCTCTGCGGGTCGTCGCCGCCGGTGACCTGACCGTCGGCGTCGCGGACGACGGCGTCGACCTTGTCGACCGTCTGGACGAGCACGCCGCCGGAGATGGCGCGGAACTCGATCGGGTCGTCCTTGACGTCGGCGGGGAGCACGAGGACCCGGAGGTTCTTCTTGCTCGCGAGGACCTCGAGGGCCCCGTCCTCGTACCCCGGGGCCACGATGACCTCGGTGAACACCGGCTTGAGGGCCTCGGCGAGCTCGGTCGTGACGACGCGGTTCGACGCGACGACGCCCCCGTACGCGGACACGGGGTCGGTGGCGTGGGCCTTGCGGTAGGCGGCGGCGATGTCGTCGGCCGTCGCGATGCCGCACGGGTTGTTGTGCTTGACGACGGCGACCGCGGGGCCGTCGTGGTCGAACGCGGCGCGGCGGGCGGCGTCGGCGTCGACGTAGTTGTTGTAGCTCATCTCCTTGCCCTGGAGCTGGGTCGCGGTGGCGAGGCCACCGCGCCAGTGGGTGTAGAGCGCGGCCTTCTGGTGCGGGTTCTCGCCGTAGCGGAGCACCGCGGACCGGTCCCACGTGGCGCCGGTGAAGGCCGGGAAGCCCTGGCCCTCGCCGTCGGGCGCGTAGGCGCTCCCGAACCAGGAGGCGACGGCGACGTCGTAGGCGGCGGTGTGCGCGAACGCCTGCGCGGCGAGGCGCTTGCGGGCGGCGAACGTGAAGCCGCCCTCGGTCACGGCGGCGAGCACGTCGGCGTACGCGGCCGGGTCGACGACGACCGCGACGCTCGGGTGGTTCTTCGCGGCGGCGCGGACCATCGAGGGGCCGCCGATGTCGATCTGCTCGACGCACTCGTCGGGCGTGGCGCCCGACAGCACGGTCTGGCGGAACGGGTAGAGGTTGACGACGACGAGCTCGAAGGGCGCGACGCCGAGCTCGTCGAGCTGGGCGAGGTGCTCGGGCTTGCGCGAGTCGGCGAGGATGCCGGCGTGGACGCGCGGGTGCAGCGTCTTGACGCGGCCCTCGAGGCACTCGGGGAAGCCGGTGAGGTCCTCGACACGCGTGACCGGGATGCCCTCGGCGGCGACGGTGGCGGCCGTCGAGCCGGTCGACACGAGCTCGACGCCCGCGGCGTGCAGGCCGCGGGCCAGCTCGACGAGGCCGGTCTTGTCGTAGACGGACAGCAGGGCGCGACGGATCTCGCGACGGGAGTCGTCGGCGAGCTGGACGGGGGGCAGCGACGGAGCGCCGGACATGTTTCCTCCTGAGCGGCAGCGCCCGGCGGTCGCCGGGCGGGCGATGGTCCGACGCCCAGGCGGACGACGTCGGGTCTCAGAAGGTTCCGGCCGCTCCCCGGTGGTCGATCCCACCTGTCAACGCCAGTCGCGGCCGCCGCAAGTGTACCCATCGGCCGACCGGTGGGCCGAGCCGGCCCGGCAGACGTCGCCGGGCCGGCTCGTGGGTGTCATCCGTCCGCCGTCATCCGCGCGGCGACCGGACGAGCGGCCTCCCGTCGATCACGCGGTCGATCGTGTCGCGCGACCAGCGCCGGTAGCCGCCCTCGAAGCCCGCGCCGACGAGGACGAGCGCGAGCGCCAGCCACAGGAGCCAGAGGTCGCCGGCACCCGTCTCCGCGAGCGCCGTCGGGACCACGGCGGCGGTGCCCGCCGCGGTGACTCCCGAGCCGGTGGTCGCGGTGCCCGACGACGTCGCGGCGGGCGCGCTGCCGGTGGTCACGTAGCCCGCGGGCTCGGTGCCCCCGGTGCCCGACGGCGTGGTCGTGCCGCCCGCGGTGCCGGGAGTCCCCGGCGTGCCCGGGGTGCCAGGCGTCCCGGGGTTGCCGGGGGTGCCAGGGGTTCCGGGGGTGCCAGGCGTGCCCGGGTCGCCGGGCGTCCCGGGGTTGCCCGGGTCGCCGGGCGTCGTGCTGGCGGTCCCGCAGCCGGCTGCGTCACCCAGGACGGCGACCGCCGTGCAGCCGACCGTCACGGGGAGCGTCACGGGGACGTCGAGCGCGAGGGACGGGACGGCGCCCAGGGCGTCCGGCACGACCGAGTCGAGGGTGAGACCCCCGTCGGTCGCGTGGTCGAGCGCCCCGCCGTCGGCGAGCAGCGCGTCGGTCGTCCCGCCGGGACGCACGAGCTGCGGGAGGGCGCCGCCCGAACCGAGGAGCTGGTCGGTGAGGCCGCGCGGCGCGACGAGCGCGTCGACGGGGCCGTCGGCGTCGAGGAGCTGGTCCACCGTGCCGCTGTCACCGAGGAGCGAGCGCGTCAGCCCTCGCTGGTCGACGAGCGAGCCGAGGATGCCCGGCTCGCCGGCCGGCGTCGCGGCGGCGTCGGCACCGGAGGTCCCGGCGACCGAGGCGTCACCGAGCACCGCGGCCGCGACCCCGGAGACCGTGACCGGTACCGTCACGGGCGCGGAGACCGACTGCACCGGCAGGTCGGAGAGACCGTCGGAGAGGAGGTCGTCCACGGCACCCCCGTGCCCGACGACGGACCGCACGAGGTCGGCCGGGTCGGTGCGTCCGGTGAGCAGCTGCTCGACCGAGCCGTCCTTGCCGAGGGTCCCGTCGGCCGCGCGGGCGACCGCGCCGTCGCGAGCGAGCGCGTCGTCCACGACGCCGTCCGGACCGAGCAGGTCCGTGAGCGCTCGGTCGACGGTGCCGTCGTCCCCGAGGACCTGTCGTCCCTCGTCGGCGACGGAGCCGAGCGCGTGCTCGACGTCCGGGAGCGTGGCGCTCCCGACGACGTCCGTCAGGACGTCCTCGGCAGTCGCGTCGCCCGAGGTCAGGTCGTCGAGGAGCCCGTCGGTGCCGAGCGTCGCGTCGAGCACGCCCTCCACACCGGTGCCCGTCCGACCGAGGACCCGGGGCAGCAGACCCTCGTGGCGGGCGGAGCCGGTGCCGTCACCAGCCACCGCGTCGCCCAGCACGGCGACGGCGACGCGATCCACGGTGACAGGCAGCCGGACGGGCGCCGCGGCGCGCACCCCGGCGCTCCGCGCGCCCGACGACGCCGCCGTGGCCCGAGCCTTCTTCGCGGTCGACGCCGCCGACGCGGCGGGCGCCCGGTGACGGCTCGTGCTCGCGGTCGCCGCCCCGGCGCTGCCGGCGTGGTCGGACGAGCGGTGCGTGACGCGTGCGTCCCCGAGGACGCCGACCGCGACGTGCCGGACGTGGACGGGCACCCGCACGGGCGCCGTGACGCGGACACCCTTCGACACGGCTGGGGCCGGTCGCGTGGCCGCGTGACCTCCGTCGCCCGCGGACGACGCGTGGGGCATGGCCTTCGCGGTGCCGCCGACGGACGCGACGACGTCGTGCACGGTCACGGGGACGGAGACGGGCGCGTCGACGGACACGTCCGGGAGGAGCCCGCCGAGCAGGCTCGAGGCGTGGTGGGTGGGGGCCGGCGTGGCCTCCGCCGAGGGGCCGTCGGCGGCGTGGGCCGCGGCGGCACCGGCGAGGCACAGCCCGCCGGTGACGAACGCCGTCTGGAGCGTTCGTCGGAGCATGGTTCGCATGATGCTTCTCCTGGTCTGACGTGGTGGGGCGACGGGTTCGTCGCCGGTGGCTCGTGCCGTCGCAGGGACGGCCGGGCCGACGTCAGGCAGGAGAGACAGGGACCTCGAGGAAGACGCTGAGGTGGCGTGCGAGCGACTCGGCCGCCGCACGGGTCCAGGACGGCGCGGCGCCGGTCCGGCCGGGCTCGAGGAAAGCGACGTCGCCGCGGTGCGCGCGGGCAGCCGAGGCGTCGGCGCTCGGTCCGGCCGACGCGGAGCCGGGCACGGCGGGCGCCGCCGGGGCGGGGCCTCGGCCGGAACCCGCGACCTCAGCCGTGCCGGGCGCGACCGTGGCGTGCTCGGGGGGGCTCGCGACCGTGGCGCCGGAGCCCGTGGCGACGCGTGTCCCCGCAGCGAGCGCCGCCGCCTCCCCGGCGGGTGCCGGGTGCGACGAGCGCGTCTGGTGGGCCGGCGTGGCGGTCGCGCCCGTGCGGGCCCGCGCGATCGTGCGCGGCGGTGCCGTGGCGCTGACGCCGTGGCCGCCCGCGGAGCTCGCCACCGGCGCGACCGTCGGCGACGACGCGTCCCCCGGCCCGGGTGGTCCCCCGGGCCCGGGTGCGCCACCGAGCCCGCCGGGAAGGACGGGATCGGTCACGGGCGTGAGCGGGTCGGTGACCGGGTCGAGCGGGCGGGTCACGGGACGCACGACGGTCAGCACCGGCGCGACGGCGGCCGTGACCGGGCGCAGCAGCGGCGCCAGCGCGTCCGTCACGGGCGCGAGCGCGTCGGCCGCCGGGGCGGTCACGACGCCGAGCACGGGGGCGGCGGCGCGGGTCACCGGGTCGAGGACCGGTCGCACGGACGAGAGTGCGCCGTCGAGGACCGGCGTCAGCGGAGCACCGGCCCGGGCGACGGCCGTCGTGACCGGTCGCAGCACGCCGCCCACGACCTCGGTCACCGGCGCGAGAGCCCGGGCCGTGGCCTCGACGGCCCCTGTCACGGGACCACGACGCGCGGGCGGCGTGGCCGGGCGCTCAGCGGGGTGCGCCGACGTCCGCGCGTGCTTGCTCGGCGCGGCGCGGGTCGTGGCCGCGCCCGGGGCGCGGGGGGCCCGGTCGCCGGACGACGCTCGGTGGGCTCGGTCGCCGGACGACGCTCGGTGGGCTCGGTCGCCGGACGACGCTCGGTGGGCTCGGTCGCCGGACGACGAGCGGTGGGCGGTGGGCGCCGTGGACGAGGAGCGGTGAGCGGGGCCCGTGGCCGACGCGCGCTGCGCCGGGGCGGCAGGGGCCGGCGTCGTCGACGACGTCCCCGGGTGGGTCGTGGTGCTCGTCGAGCCACCGCCCGCGGGCGGGGTGCTCGAGCCGCGGTCGGGCGTCACGGCGGCGGTGACGCCGTCGAGCAGGGGTTCGACGACCGTGTCGGTGACCCGTTGGACCGCCCCCGTGACAGGTGAGAGGAGCCCGTCGAGGCCCGGGTCGGGCCGGTCGTGGGCCGACGCCCCGGACGCGAGCGCCACGCCGAGCGCAGCGCCCCCGACGACCCCGGCAGCGGCGCCGAGCGCGCGCACGACCCAGCGACGGAGGCGCGGTGCCCCCGTCGTGCGCGGCGCGTGCGGCGTCATCGACCCCCTCCGGCTTCTACGATCGACGAGCTGGAGATTCCGTGTCGAGGTTGATACGACGTCACGCGATACGCAACCAGGGCAACCATCTTTCACCCGCCGCGTCCGCTTGCCCGGGTGGCCGAACGAGCCGACCGTGGAGGGATGAACCTCGTCGTCCGCGCGGCGTTCGTCGGCGCCGCGGCCGGCTCGCGCAGCTCGCTCGGACTCGCCCAGCCGTTCCTGACGTCCGGCCACCGCGCCCTTCGGATCGTCGGCCTGCTCGGCGTCGGCGCGGAGCTCGTGGGCGACAAGCTGCCCGCGACGCCGAGCCGGCTCGACCCGCCCGGACCCGTCGTGCGCGCGATCGCGGGAGCCGTGGGCGCTGCCACGCTGACCCGCCGCGCCGGCTCACGGCCTGGCACGCTCGTCGCCGCCGCGCTGCTGGGAGCCGCGGCGTCCGCCGTCGGGACGTTCGGCGGCGCGGCCTGGCGGCGGGCCGTCGCGGAGCGCGGCGGGCCGGACCTTCCCGCGGCCCTCGCGGAGGACGCGGCCGCGGTCACGCTCGCAGCCCTCGCGCGGTAGCGACGACGCGCGGTAGCGACGACGCGCGGTACGACGTCGTGCGGCTGCGCCGGGCCCGGGCGCGGCTACGCGTCCGCCGCGACCCGGCGGACGAAGTCGACGACGACGTCCGGGTAGCCGGGCACGAACGCGTCGTCGGCGTCCTGGAGGCGGCGGTCGCCGCCGGCGAGCACGGCGACGTCGAGCAGACCCGCGCCGACCGTCCCGCGCAGCACCGCGACGCTCCGCTCGACCGGCACCACGCCGTCGTCGCCGCCGAAGACCGCGAGGAGCGGGGCGTCGAGGCTCCGGAGCGCGTGCACCGGGTCGTGCCCGACGATCCGTGTCGCGAGGCCCCAGACCTCCGGTGCACCGGGGACGAAGGCGCCGAGCTCCGCGAGCCCGTCGAGCGCCGCGCGGCGCCCGGGCTCCTCCGACCAGGCTCGCGCCTCGTCGAACGACGCCCCGCGCTCGGCGAGCGCCATGAGCCCGTCGAACACCGCGAGCGCCCTCTCGGCGTCCGCGCCCGACCGTCCCGCTCTCCGGAGCAGGGTCGCGGTCGAGAACCGCTCCTGCGCCCCGGGTGTGACGGCCGGCCCGGAGCTGGTCGCAACGCCCGCGACGTCGTCGCGCAGGTCGGGCCGCGCGGCCGCCTCGAGCACGACCCAGCCGCCCTGCGAGTGCCCGAACAGGACCACGGGCACGTCGCGGCCGGTCCCGCCCTCTCCTGGCACGCCCGCGAGGGCCGTGCGGGCCGCCCGGAGACCGGCTGCGGCGTCGTCGGCCTGGTCGGCGATGTCCGCGGTGAGCCAGGAGCCCTCCGACTCCCCCACGCCGCGCTTGTCGTACGACGCGACGGCGGCCCCGGCCGCGAGCAGCGCGGCCCGGATCGGCGGGAAGAAGACGTCGTTGTCGCGGTCGGAGGGGCCGGAGCCCGGGTGCATGAGGACGAGAGCCCGCGGGGCGCCGCCCGGCAGCCACAGGCTCCCCGCGAGCGCGCCCGCACCGCCGCGCGCGACGAGCGGCAGCGGCGCGGTCATGTCAGCGTCCGTAGCGCGCCTGGCGCCCCTCGACGACGAGGCCCTCGCGCGCGACCCGGCCCACGACGTCGACGAGCAGGGCGCGCTCGGCGATCTTGATGCGCTCGTGGAGGCTCTCCTCGTCGTCACCGTCCTCCACGACGACCGGGACCTGGGCGACGATCGGCCCGCTGTCGACGCCCTCGTCGACGACGATCACGCTGCAGCCGGAGACCTTGACCCCGTACGCCAGCGCGTCGCGCACGCCGTGCGCCCCGGGGAACGAAGGCAGGAGGGCGGGGTGCGTGTTGAGCGTCCGACCCCCGAAGCGCGCGTGGAACGGTGCGCCGACCAGCTTCATGAAGCCGGCCGCGACGACGTAGTCGGGCGAGAACACGGCGACCGCCTCGGCCAGCGCCTCGTCCCAGGCCGCCCGGTCCGCGAAGTCCTTGAGGCTCACGACGGCGGTCGGGATCCCCGCCTCCTGGGCGAGCTCGAGCCCACGGATGCCGGGCCGGTCGGACACGACGCCGACGACGCGCGCCCCGTACGCGGGGTCGTCGTGCGCGGCGAGCAGGGCGGCGAGGTTCGAGCCGGTGCCGCTGACGAGCACGACGAGCCGGGCGGAGGACGTGACGTCCACGGGGTGGCCGGAGGGGGTCTGCACAGCCTCACCCTATCGGGGCGTCAGCGGCGCGACCGGCCCCTCAGGTCGAGGAGGCGCCACCCGACGGCGAGCGCGACGCCGAGGCCCACCCACAGCGCGGCGAGGCCGCCGACCACCCACGGCTGGGCGCCGACCTGCCGCATCGCTCCCGGCCCGACGGCGCCGCCCGCGACCCCCTCGAGCCCCGCGACGAGCACCCCGGCGACGACGGGCGCGGTGACCACGGACGTGACGAGCCCGGTCCACGTGGTGCCGCCCGCGAAGGCGTGCGCGCGCCACAGGTAGACGCCCGCCACCACGCCGGCGGCGACCACGACGAGCACCGACGCCTGCGCGACGGGGTTCGCCCAGCCCGGACCGGGCAGTGCCCCCACGAGCGGCACGAGCGGGAGCGCGCCGTCCACGTGCGACGACGGCGCGTACTCCGAGCCGACGCCGACGGCGAACCCCGGCCCGACGAGCCAGGCGAGCGCCCACGCCACGAGGTTCGGGACGAACGCGAGCTGCGCGACGCCGAGGAGCAGCCCCGACGCGGTCCCCGGGTCGAGCGCGCGCAGCACGTCCCCGACGGTCGACCGGCCGGACACCGCCCACACCACGAGGAGCACCCCGGCTGCCGCGACCGCGAGGAGCACCCCGACCACGCCTGCGGCTGCACCGCGCCGGACGCCGTCGAGCGCGACCGACGGGATCGGGACCCGCGGCTCGAGGACCTCCTGCAGCCGTTCGGCGAGCTCGCCCGGCGTCGGGGCGTCGGGGCGCGTCGTCATGCCGAGGCCGAGTCCCGCGAGCGCGAGCATCGCCCCGCCGACCGGAGCCCAGAGGACGCCCCCGGGCGCGACCGGACCGGTCACGACGGCGACGACGGTCACCACCGCCGCGTAGCCGAGCACCGCGAAGGCGAGGGCCGCGGCGCGGGGGCGCAGCGTGCGTCGTCCGACGGCGAACGCGACGAACAGCGCGAGCGCCGTGACGCCGAGCGGCACGATGGTCAGGGTCGCGCCGCTCGCCTCGACGGGCACACCGTGCCCCAGGAGCCACGTCGACGCGGCGATGGTCGCCGCGCCGGACCAGCCCGCGCCCGTCGGGCTCGCGACGAGCACCGCGCCGACGACGAGGACGACGACCAGCAGGGTCAGGACGACGCACTCCACGACGACGACCACGGCCGACAGGAACGACGCGACCAGCTCGGACGGCGCGCCGCGGCGGCGGTCGTCGCCGGGCGCGTCGAGGGTGCGCGCACGGGGCGAACGGGTGGGCGTGCCGGTGGAGCTCACGGGGCTATCGTCCCCGACGACACGGCGCGTCCGGTGCAGGCCGCGCCGTCGCGGCCCCGGTTCGGCCCTCAGGCGCCCTGTGCGGCCCTGCGGCCCGCCGGCCCGACGCGACGAGGCCCGGGCCGACACCGCCGCAGCGGTGCCCGACCCGGGCCTCGTCGGTGCGAGCCGGACGGCCCGCGTCACGCTCAGGCGAGCGAGGTGAGGATCTCCCGCATGAGGGAAGCGGTCTCGGACGGCGTCTTGCCGACCTTCACGCCCGCGGCCTCGAGGGCCTCCTTCTTCGCGGCGGCCGTGCCGGACGACCCCGACACGATGGCGCCCGCGTGGCCCATCGTCTTGCCCTCGGGGGCGGTGAAGCCCGCGACGTAGCCGACGACCGGCTTGGTGACGTGCTCCTTGAGGAACGCTGCCGCGCGCTCCTCGGCGTCGCCGCCGATCTCGCCGATCATGACGATCGCCTTGGTCTCGGGGTCGGCCTCGAACGCGGCGAGCGCGTCGATGTGCGTGGTCCCGATGATCGGGTCGCCGCCGATGCCGATGGCGGTGGAGAACCCGAAGTCCCGCAGCTCGAACATCATCTGGTAGGTCAGGGTGCCCGACTTGGACACGAGACCGATCGGGCCCGAGCCCGTGATCGTGGCGGGCGTGATGCCGACCAGCGACTCGCCGGGCGTGATGATGCCGGGGCAGTTCGGGCCGATGATCCGGGTCTTGTTGCCCTTCTCGATCGCGTAGGCCCACGCCTCGGCGGCGTCCTCGACCGGCACGCCCTCCGTGATGACCACGAGGAGCGGGATCTCGGCGTCGATGGCCTCGATCATGGCGGCCTTGGTGTGCGCGGCAGGCACGAAGATGATCGACACGTCCGCGCCGGTCTTCTCGATCGCCTCGGCGACGGCCCCGAACACGGGGAGCTCCACCTCGGCGCCGGCCTTGTCGGTGTGGGTCACGGTCGTGCCGGCCTTGCGGGCGTTGACGCCGCCCACGACCTGCGTGCCGGCCTTGAGCATGAGGGCGGTGTGCTTGGTGCCCTCGCCGCCCGTGATGCCCTGGACGATGACCTTGGAGTCCTTGTTGAGGAAGACAGACATCGTTCTCGTATCCCTTACTTCGCAGCCAGCTCGGCGGCCTTGTCGGCGCCCTCGTCCATGGTGCTCGCCAGCGTGACGAGCGGGTGCGCGGCCTCCGCGAGGATGCGACGGCCCTCCTCGACGTTGTTGCCGTCGAGGCGGACGACGAGCGGCTTGTTGGCCTCGTCGCCGAGGATCTGCAGGGCCTTGACGATGCCGTTCGCGACGGCGTCGCACGCGGTGATGCCGCCGAAGACGTTGACGAACACGCTCTTGACCTGCGCGTCGTTGAGGATGACGTCGAGGCCCGCGGCCATGACCTCAGCCGAGGCGCCGCCGCCGATGTCGAGGAAGTTCGCCGGCTTCACGCCGCCGTGGCTCTCGCCCGCGTACGCGACGACGTCGAGCGTGCTCATGACGAGCCCCGCGCCGTTGCCGATGATGCCGACCTCGCCGTCGAGCTTGACGTAGTTGAGGTCGTTCTCCTTGGCCTTGGCCTCGAGCGGGTCCGCCGCGGCCTTGTCCTCGAGCGCCTCGTGGTCGGGGTGCCGGAACGCGGCGTTCTCGTCGAGCGAGACCTTCCCGTCGAGGGCGACGATGTCGCCGGACGCCGTCTTGACGAGGGGGTTGACCTCGACGAGCGTCGCGTCCTCCTCCTTGTAGACCGTCCAGAGCTTCTGGATGACGTCGGCGATCTTGTCCGCGACGTCGGCGTCGAAGCCCGCGGCCGCGACGATCTCGGCGGCCTTCGCCGCGTCGATGCCGGTGAGCGCGTTGACCTCGATGCGCGCGAGCGCGTCGGGGCGCTCGACGGCGAGCTGCTCGATCTCCATGCCGCCCTCCTTGCTCGCCATGGCGAGCAGGGAGCGGTTGGCCCGGTCGAGGAGCACGGAGAAGTAGTACTCCTCCTCGATCTGGGCGCCCTCCGCGATCATGACGCGGTGGACCGTGTGGCCCTTGATGTCCATGCCGAGGATCTCGGACGCCTTCTCGGCGGCCTCGTCGGCGGACTTCGCGAGCTTGACGCCGCCGGCCTTCCCGCGGCCCCCGACCTTCACCTGCGCCTTGACGACCACGACGCCGTCACCACCGCCGGTCAGCTTGACTGCGCCTTCGCGAGCCTCTTCGGGGGTCGTCGCGACGACGCCGCCCAGCACCGGTACACCGTGCTTCTCGAAGAGGTCGCGCGCCTGGTATTCGAACAGGTCCACCCTGGTGCGTCCTTCCATCGACAGGTTTGCGGGTGTCTCGACGTCAAGACACCGCCTTCCAGAGTAGCCCCCGGCGTGGAGCCTTCCCGCCCGCCGTGGTGCCGGTCGTGACGAGCGCCACACCCGGGGCGCGCGGCTCCCACCGTCGTCGACGCCGAGCAAGCGGGTTTCCCGTCGACCAAGCGGCCTTCTTCGGCTTGCTCGACACGGCGAGCGCTTGCTCGGCGCGCGGCGCACAGGCCGCCGCGACGTTCCACACGTCAACAAAGGTTGACACCCCGCCTGGCGTCAACCTATGTTGACACCATGTCCGACACGAACGGCTCGCAGCAGCGGCCGACCCCGCGCGACGCGACCGCCGCCGTCTCCGACGACCCCGCCGTCGGCCTGCGGGCCGTGCGGTCGCTCCGCACGCTCGCGGAGCGGCTCGAGGCGCTCCAGGTCGGCCGGGCGCGTGCGCTCGGCTGGTCGTGGCAGGACATCGCGGACGCGCTCGGCGTGAGCCGGCAGGCCGTCCACAAGAAGCACGGTTCGAGACGGGGCACGGGCCTCGAGAACGGAAGGGACTGACCATGTTCGAACGCTTCACCAAGGACGCCCGGTCCGTCGTGAACCTGGCCGTCGGCGACGGCGAGGCCACGGGGACCGTCGACTCCGTCTCCCTGCTCCTCGCGCTCGCCTGGCAGGACCCGGGCGACGGCGGCGCCGCGGCAGCCGTGCTGCGTGACGCGGGGCTCGACCGCGCCCGGCTCGAGGCGGCCGCCGCCACCGTCGACCGCCCCGACCGTCCCACGGCGGACGTCTCCGACGGCCCCGGTTCCGCCGATCCCGACCTCGACGCCGAGGCGCTCGCGTCGCTCGGCATCGACCTCGACGCGATCCGCGCCCGCGCGGACGACGTGTTCGGGCCGGGCGCCCTGGACACCCCGGTCGTCGCCGAGGGCCGGCGCGGCCGCGGCCGCCGGCCCCGCTTCTCACCCGACGCGAAGAAGACGCTGGAACTCGCGCTGCGTGAGGCGGTCCGGCTGCGCGACCGCCAGATCACGAGCGCCCATCTCCTCCTCGGCGTGCTGCGCGACCCTGCGTCACCGGCGGCCCGCACCCTGGTCGCCGCGGGTGCAGACCTGCCCGCCCTCCGCGCGTCGGCGGAGCAGACCTGCGACGCGGAAGCCGCTTGACGCCGCGGCGCCCGGCCTCAGCGCCGTGTCACGACGCGAGCAGCCACACGACCGCCGCCGCGTTCACGACGGCGGTGGCCGCCGGCCCGACGGTCTTGAGCCGGTCGGGGATCGTCGACCCGACGATGGCGTCGAGCGCCTGCACGACGACCATGGCGAGCCCGACGGCGACCACGAACCCCTCCGAACCCGAGAAGAGGGCCACGACGGCGACCGACGCGAGCGCCACGCTCCGGGCGGCCGCGTAGCGGGAGGCCAGGCGCTCGCCCGGGGCGTCGGCCGCGCGGAGCGCGGCGATCGAGTACCCCAGGCTGACCGCGGCGCTGACGAGGGTGACGAGTCCACAGACCCAGAACGCGGCAGGCACGTCGCAACGATAGCGACGACCTGCCGGTCCTACTCGCCCGCGACCTCGCGCAGCGCCGCGTCCACGACGTCCGCGTACACGTCGATCCCCTTCATGTTGGGGTGCGTCCGGTCCGCGTGCAGCAGTCCCGGCTTCCCGCGGACGGCACGGTTCCAGTCGGCGACGACGACGTTCGGGTGCTTCCCGGCGATCCGCGCGAGCTCCTTGTTGGCGTCCGGCACCCAGTAGCTGATCCCCACGGTGTTGACGAGCACCACGCGGCGGTCCGGCCCGAGGACGTCGAGGACCTTCTCGAGCGCGGCGTCGGAGCCCTTGAACTGGAACCCGCCGTTGGTGCCGAAGTTGAGGACGACGTAGGGCCGGAGCTTCCCGGCGTCCGCGGCCTTCTGGACGAGCGCGGGCGCGTCGACCCACTTGCGGATGGGTTTGGCGTCCAGCCCGATGCCGGGGAAGTGGCTGAGCATCGCGGGCGCGGCGCCGGACAGCACGGAGTCCCCGAACCCGACGACCTGGGTGCCGTCCACCTTGCCGCCCACGAGGAGCGGCGGGAGCGCGCCCGACGACGTCGCTCCCCCACCGGCACCGTGCTGGGTGGCGCGGGGGCTGGGTCGGGGTGCGAGGGCTGGCCCGTTCGGGGTCGCACCGGGAGCCGTGAGGGGCGACCAGCCGTGGGGAGCAACGACGGGCGTGGCAGCGCCGGTGGTGGTGTCGATGGCGCCGAGCCCCTGCTCGATGGAGCGCTGGGCACCGGACTCCGCAGGGGCGGTGACGACGACGACCCCGGCGCCGACGACCGCGAGCACCCCGACGACGGCGACCGCGGGGGCGACCCGGGCGCCGGGTCGCCGCACCGCCGCGGTCGCGCGCGCGGCGCTGACACGGAACCCGTCGCGGCGGATCGGGGTCTCGATCCACCGGTACGACGCCCAGGACAGCAGGAACGTGAGCGCGACGGCGGCGCCGGTGGACCACCACCAGCGTGCGGTGCCGGGCTCGGCGGGGACGGCGGCCCACGCGAGGAGCAGCAACGGCCAGTGCCACAGGTAGATCCCGTACGACCGCTCGCCCACCCAGCGTGCGGGCCGGAGCTCGAGCGCGCGCACGCTCGCGGTGGCGCCCCCGGTGCAGCCGGCCACCGCGCCCAGGGCGAGGACGGACCCGAGGGCGATCCCGCCCCGGTAGGTGGCGGGTGCGTCGTCGTGCAGGGTGAGCATGAGGACCACCAGCCCGGCGAGCGAGGCCACGGGCACCCACCGGTGCGCCCAGGGCGCGGCGAGGAGCCGGGGGCGGGTGGTCCACCAGAACGCGGCGGCGACGCCGAGCAGCAGCCCGAACACGTGGGTGTCGGTGCCGTAGTAGACGCGCGTCGGGTCGGTCCCTGGCGTGTAGAGGACCGCCATGAGCAGCGCGGACGCGACGGCGCCGGCGAGTGCGACGCGCGCGCGGGTGCGGCCGGACGTCGTCACGGCGACCAGGAGCGCGAGGAGCAGCGGCCACAGGACGTAGAACTGCTCCTCGATGGCGAGCGACCAGAACGTCATGAAGAGCTGCGGGGCGGTGCGGTCGAAGTAGCTGGCGCCGGACGCGATCTGCACCCAGTTGCTGGAGAACGTGAGCGCGCCGAGCGTCTGGCGGCCGATGCCGACGAGGAGGTCGGGCTCGACGACGCGAGCCGCGAGGATGCTCGTGACGACGACGGCACCGAGCGCGGGCAGCAGGCGTCTCGCACGGCGCAGCCAGAACGCCGGGAGGTTGAGGCGGCGCGCGCGCTGGAGCTCGCGCAGCAGCAGGGTCGTGATGAGGAAACCGCTGACCACGAAGAACACGTCGACGCCGAGGAACCCGCCCGGCAGCCAGGTCGGCTGCACGTGGTAGATCACGACGGCGACCACCGCGAACGCCCGGAGCCCGTCGAGGCCGGCGATGCGTCCGCGGGCCTGCCGCGAGACGGCACGGCCTGCGACGGTCGGGGTGACGTCGTGGTCCGTGCCGGGGCGCCCAGCGGTCGGGGGGCCCGCGGGGGCGACGCGCACCTCGTCGGCGACCCGGAGCGTGGACGGTCGCGGCGGCGGTGGCGGGGGCGGCGGCACCGGACCGACGCCGCCGCGTGTCGCGGTCCCGTCGACGTCGTCCACGGCTTCCCTCCCCGGCAGCTGCAGTCCTCACCGTAGCGACCGCCGACGACGGCGCAGGCGCGCCACGCGGGCGCGCCTCGCGACCGGGTTCGTGCGGCTACGCGGGCGCGACCGTCAGACGCATCACGCAGTTCTTGGTGCCCTTGGGGCGCACGTAGCCGAACCCGGCCTTCTCGAACATGGGCCGGACCCCGTTGTAGAGGAACGACGCGGACGTCTTGCCGGGGGCGTCGCGCGGGTAGGTCTCGACGACGCCGCCTCCGGCCTCCGCGATGAGCTCCAGGGCGCCCCGCACGGCAGCGGTCGCGACGCCGCGGCCCCGGTGCCGGCGGTCCACGAAGAGGCACGTGAGCCGGTAGTCGGGCAACGGGTCGCCGGACGCCGCGATCTCCTTCGCGTGGTAGACGCCGGGAAGCTCCGACGGCGGGCCGTACTCACACCAGCCCACCGCGTCGTCACCCTCGAAGACGAGCGCCGCGTGCGCCCTCCCGTCGAGGACGCGCTGGTGCTTGTACTGCTCGTTGCCCCCGCAGGCTCGGATCTCGGTCTCCCGCTCGGCCATCGTCGCCTCCTGGAACCAGCAGCACCAGCACCCGCCCATGCCGGCACCGTTGTTGCGCTCGCACAGCGCCGCGAACGCCTCCCAGGTGTCGGGACCGAGTGCTCTGACCGTGTACTCGCCCGCGACCTTCTCGACCACCGCCCGTGCGCTCACCTTGTCCCCCGTCGTCCGCGCCGGAAATCCGCCGCGTCCAGCATGCCCCGACGCGCGCGTCCGAGCCAGGGTTCGGCTACAGCTTGGTGACGGGCGAGAACCGCAGCAGCAGGCGCTTGGTGCCGTCGGCGCCGAAGTCGATCTTGGCGACGGCGTTGCGCCCGGAGCCCTCGAGCGCCACGACGGTGCCGAGCCCGTAGGCGTCGTGCGTGACCTTGTCACCCACGCTGAGCGACGGGATGCTCGCGTCGTCCCGCGGGGTGGCCGACCCGAACGACGGCGCAGGCTCCTCCCGGGTGCCGATGCGGCCGCCGCGTGAGGACGACCGGAAGCCGCCGCTCTCCTGCGACGACGACTCGCGTCGCGTCGGGCGGGACGCACCCCAGCCTCCGGACGAGCCGTAGCCCCCCGACCCGTACAACGACCCACCGGCGCGCAGCGTCTGCATCGACGACTCCGCGCGCCTCCAGTCGACGAGGTCGTCGGGGATCTCGTCGAGGAAGCGGGACGGCGGGAACTCGTTGGCCATCCCCCACGCGGACCGCACCGCTGACCGCGACATATAGAGGCGTTCACGCGCGCGCGTGATGCCGACGTAGGCGAGGCGCCTCTCCTCGGCGAGCTCGGCGTCGTCGTGCAGGGAGCGCATGTGCGGGAAGGTGCCGTCCTCGAGGCCGGTGAGGAAGACGACGGGGAACTCGAGGCCCTTGGCGGTGTGGAGGGTCATGAGGGTGATGACGCCGGGGTCGCGCGTGCCGTCGTCTCCACCGTCGCCGGCCGGGATCTGGTCGGAGTCGGCCACGAGCGAGACGCGCTCGAGGAAGTCGGCGAGGGTCCCGTCGGGCTCGTCCTGCTCGAACTCGACGGCGACGGCGTGAAGCTCGGCGAGGTTCTCGACGCGGCTGGCGTCCTGCGGGTCCTCGCTCGCGCGGAGCTCGGCGAGCAGCCCGGACTGGTCGAGCACGGCGCCGAGGACCTCGGCCGGCCCGACGGCGGTCGCGGCGAGCTCGCGCAGCCCGGCCATGAGGTCGCGGAAGCCCTCGAGCGGCCGCAGGGTGCGGGTCGTCATCGCGGGGATCTCGTCGAGGCGGCCGAGGGCGGCGCCGAACGAGATGCGCTCACGCTCGGCGAACGACGCGACGAGGGCCTCCGACCGCTCGCCGATGCCGCGCTTGGGCACGCCGAGGACGCGGCGGAGGTTGACGTCGTCGTCGACGTTGTCGACCGCGCGCAGGTAGGCGATGGCGTCCTTGATCTCGCGGCGCTCGTAGAACCGGGTGCCGCCGACGACCTTGTACGGCAGGCCGACGCGGATGAGCACCTCTTCGAGCGCCCGGGACTGCGCGTTGGTCCGGTAGAACACGGCGACGTCTCCGGGCCGGACGCCGTCGCTGTCGCCGAGGCGGTCGATCTCCTCGGCGACGAACCGGGCTTCCTCGTGCTCGTTGTCCGCGACGTAGCCGATGATCTTGGTCCCGGCGCCGGAGTCCGTCCACAGGCGCTTGGGCTTGCGGTCGGGGTTGCGCGCGATGACGGCGTTCGCGGCCGACAGGATGGTCTGGGTGGACCGGTAGTTCTGCTCGAGGAGGATGGTCCGGGCGTTCGGGTAGTCGGCTTCGAACTCGAGGATGTTGCGGATCGTGGCGCCGCGGAACGCGTAGATCGACTGGTCGGCGTCGCCGACGACGGTGAGCTCGGCGGGCGGCACGGGCGCGGCGTGGTGCTGCTCGCGGTCGTCGCCCTCGACCGCCTCGGTCTCCTCGGCGCCCACGCCCGCGAGCTCCCGCACGAGCACGTACTGGGCGTGGTTCGTGTCCTGGTACTCGTCGACGAGGATGTGCCGGAACCGGCGGCGGTAGTGCTCGGCGACGGCGGGGAACGCTTGGAGCAGGTTGACCGTCGTCATGATGAGGTCGTCGAAGTCGAGCGCGTGCGCCTGCTGGAGCCGCTGCTGGTAGCGCACGTAGACGTCGGTCAGCACGGCGTCGAACGCGTTCGCGCTCTCGCTGCTCGCGCCCGACGTCGTGCGATACGTCTCCGGGTCGACGAGCTCGTTCTTGAGGTCGGAGATCTTGTTCGCGAGCGACCGCGGCGGGTACTTCTTGACGTCGAGGTCGAGCTCGCGGCAGACGAGCGTCACGAGGCGCTGGGAGTCGGCGGCGTCGTAGATCGAGAACGTCGACTTGAGCCCGAGCTGGTCGTGCTCGGCACGCAGGATCCGCACGCACGCGGAGTGGAACGTCGAGACCCACATGCGCCGGGCGACCGGCCCGACGAGCGCCGCGACGCGCTCGCGCATCTCGGCGGCGGCCTTGTTGGTGAAGGTGATGGCGAGGACCTCGCCGGGTGTCGCGCGCCCAGTCGCGAGCGCGTACGCGATGCGGTGCGTGAGGACGCGCGTCTTGCCCGACCCGGCGCCCGCGACGATGAGCAGCTGGCCGCCCTCGTGCACGACGGCCTCGCGCTGCTGCGGGTTGAGCCCCTCGAGCAGGGTCTCGGGGTCGCGCCGGCCACCGGCCGCTCCCCCGCCCGACGCGCGTGGCGCGCCCGCGTACGAGGGCTGTGCCTCGTCGTCGGGCAGCGGGCGCGCGGACGAGCCGCCGAGCGGCAGCCGCGCACCGTCAGGCACCGCGGGGACTCCGATCGATGTCGCGCCGAAGGTGCTGAGGCCGGGCAGGGGAAGGTTCTCGAAGAGCGGGTTCATCTCAGGGCCAAGCCTAGGCGTCGCCGCCGACGGCCGGGGCCGCTTCCACCGGCCCGGCGGGCGCGTGCCACCACCACGTCGCGCCCTCGCCGACCTGCCGGAACCCGCACGTCTCGTAGAGCAGCTTTCCCTCGGGGGTCGCATTGAGGACGGCGTGCGTCGCCCCGGCCTCCCGGGCGGCAGCACAGACCGCGCCGAGCAGCGCGGTGCCCAGCCCGCGGCGGCGGAAGGGCGGCCACACGGCCATGTCGAACACACCGGCGAGGCCGCCGTCGAGGAACGACCACGCGCGTCCCGCGAACCGCCGGCCAGGCCCGACGTGCGCCGCCGCGTACCAGGCGACGCGTGGCCGCAGCCGGGCGAGCGAGAGCTGGTCGCGGTAGGCGGCGTGCTCGCCCCGGTAGTCGTCGGCGTCCTCCTCGAGCGTGACGTGCGGCCCTGCTGCCGGGGCCGCTGCCGCGACGTCCGCCAGGTCCGCGACCATCCACCACGGCGACCAGCCGCGCTCGAACCCGGCGTCGGCCAGCGCCGTCGGGTCGACGTCAGACGCGAGCCACGCACCCACCGGCGTCCGCCCGGCGGCGCGCGCACGGTCGAGGCCGCGGCGCACGGCCGCCGTCGTCAGGTTGCGGGGAAAGAGGAGGTTGAGGCCGTCGGGGCCGTCGGTCCATTCGAGGTCGCCGTCGTGGTGGGCCACGCCCCCGAGCGTCGTCGCGCGGAGCCTGAACCAGGCGCTCTGGACCCGCTCGCAGTCCGCCGTCGTCACCATGGACGACCATCCTGCCGCGGGTCGACACTCACCCCTCCATTTTCAAGATATAGCTCACAGGGGGTCTTGCGGCAAGGCCCCGGTGGGGGCGGAGAATCGCAGGCCGCGGCCCGTCCGGCCGCGGTCCCGGAGCGGAAGCCGAGACGTGACCCAGCCGACGACGGACCTGTTCGCCCTCCCCCACCACCTGGCCGCCAAGGCCGATCCCGCGCTCGTCGCGCACGACGCGCAGCACCTCGCGGACGTCGCCGCGTGCCTCGAGCGCACCGTCGCCGATCTGTCCGACCGCCTCGACGCCGCCCGCCGCGCGCCTGCCCGCGCCGGACAGCAAGCCCTCGACCGCGACCAGGAGGTCCACCGCCTCACCGCGCGCCTGCGCACGCTGCGCCGGTTCGGAGTCGACCTGTGCCTGGGCCGGATGGTTCGCGCCGACGACACCGAGACCGTGTACGTCGGGCGGCTCGGGCTGACCGACGAGGACGGCCGCCAGCTCCTCGTCGACTGGCGCTCCCCCGCGGCCGAGCCGTTCTTCGGTGCGACCCTCGCGGACCCGATGGGTCTGGCGAGCCGGCGCCGGTACCGCTGGACGTCCGGGCGGATCACCGACTACTGGGACGAGATCTTCACGGCCGGTCCGCTCACGGGCGCCGACGGCCCGCTCGGCACCGCCTCGCTCGACGACCAGTCGGCCTTCGTCGCGAGCCTCGGCGGCGCCCGGTCGCCCCGGATGCGGGACGTGCTCGGCACGCTCGCCGCCGACCAGGACGCCGTCATCCGGGCCGGGGCACGCGGCGCCCTCGTGGTCGACGGCGGTCCCGGCACCGGGAAGACCGTCGTCGCGCTGCACCGTGCCGCCTACCTCCTGTACGCGGAGCCGCTGGTGGACGCGCGGCGCGGCGGGGTGCTCGTCGTCGGGCCGCACCAGCCGTACCTCGACTACGTGGCGGACGTCCTGCCGAGCCTCGGCGAGGAGGGGGTGCAGCTCGCGACCCTGCGCGACCTCGTTCCCGAGGGGGCACGCGCCGGCGTCGAGACCGACCCCGAGGTGGCGCGGCTCAAGGCGTCGGCCGACCTGGTGCGGGCCCTCGAGACGGGGATCCGGTTCTACGAGGAGCCGCCGACGCGCGGGCGCACCGTCTCGACGCCGTGGGCCGACGTGCGCCTGACGGCCGGCGACTGGGCGGACGCGTTCGCGGCGCCCGAGCCGGGCACGCCGCACAACGACGGTCGCGGCGAGGTGTGGGACGCGCTCCTCGAGCTCCTCGTCGACAAGCACGACGACGAGGTGCCGCCCGAGCAGGTGCGTCGCGCGCTCGAGCAGGACACCGAGCTCCGGGACGCCCTCGGCGAGGCGTGGCCGCTGCTCGACGCGGCGGACGTCGTCGGGGACCTGTGGTCCGTGCCGGCTTACCTGCGGCTGTGCGCGCCGTGGCTCACGCCCGACGAGGTCCGCGCGCTCCAGCGGCGGGAGCCGCAGGCGTGGACCACGGCCGACCTGCCGTTCCTCGACGCGGCCCGGCAGCGGCTCGGCGACCCCGCGGCGTCGCGGCGGCGGCGTCGGGAGCGGGCGGAGGCCGAGGCCGCCGCGGCCCGGATGGACGACGTCGTCGCGGACCTGATCGAGGCCGACGGCTCCGAGATGCAGGTCATGGGCATGCTGCGCGGCGCCGACCTGCGCGGCGCGCTCGGCACGACCGAGGCCGCACCCCGGGCCGACGCCGACCGGCTCGCGGGACCGTTCGCGCACGTCGTCGTCGACGAGGCCCAGGAGCTTACGGACGCGGAGTGGCAGGTGCTCCTCGCGCGGTGCCCGTCGCGCAGCCTGACGATCGTCGGCGACCGCGCGCAGGCGCGGCACGGGTTCACGCAGTCCTGGCAGGACCGGCTCGCGGGGGCCGGGATCACCGGGACGCGAGTGGCCGGGCTCGGCATCAACTACCGGACGCCGTCGGAGGTCATGGACGCTGCGGAGCCCGTCATCCGTGCCGCAATCCCCGACGCGAACGTCCCGACGTCGGTGCGGTCGAGCGGGCTCCCCGTCGCCCGCGGCCGGGTCGCCGACCTCGACGACGTCCTGGACCTCTGGCTGGCGGGGCACGACGGTGTGGCGTGCGTCATCGGGGTGGAGCCCGAGGGCGAGCGGCAGGGTTCGCGCGAGCCCGACCGGGAGCGGGTGCGGTGGCTCGACCCCGTCACCGCGAAGGGTCTCGAGTTCGACCTCGTCGTGCTGGTCGACCCAGGCGGTTTCGCCGCCGGCGAGGGAGCGGTCACCGCCGCCGTGGACCGGTACGTCGCGATGACCCGCGCGACGCAGCAGCTCGTCGTGCTGGAGCCCTGAACGACGACGGCGAGACAACGGTCGAGCGGGTGGGCGCGGGGAGGTGGTAAACGGCGTCAAGGAGTGCGCACGGCCCCCAGGGCCGAAGCACGACAGCCCGAACCACCTCGCCGCGCCCGCCCGCGAACCCGACCGCGGGCGTCGCACCCGGTGAACACCGGCGTCACACCTGGCGACCAGGCTGCCTCGTCGGGCGACGGAGAACCAGGATCAGAGCCAGAAGACCGCGATGACGATGTTGACGAGCACCAGCACGCCGACGCCGTGCTTGACCCACGCGGGCGTCTGCTCCTTCTTGCGCTGCGCGACGAACGCGAGCACGGCGACGATGAGTGCGAACACCAGCTTCGCGCCGAGCGCGGCCTGGGACAGCTCGTAGTTGAGCACGTCCTTGTTGGACTCGTAGATGCCCATCATGACGAGGCCCGCGACGACCGCGGTGGCCGCGCCGTGGAAGACGCCGACGGGCAGCCCCGGCTTGCGCATGCTCGTGAGGTACCCGCCGAGGACGATCGCCCAGCCGACGAAGTGGAGGATCAGGAAGATGTCGAAGAGGACCTTCATGGGCGCGATCGTATCTTTCTGACACGGGTGTCGTGAAACGGGCGCGGCGTGGGATCCGCCACGTCAGTTCAATGCGGCAACGGTCCGCGTGAGCCCCTCCACCCACGGCGTCGTCTGGGCGGGTGAGACGAGCTTGCCGACAGCGAGGCCGGGTACGAGCGCGTCGACGTCGTCGGGCGACGGCGGGACGTGCTCGATGCGCGTGTCGAGGCCGAGCACCGACCCGACGTCCTCCGCGACGCGCTGCACGCTCAGGCGCGGCCCGCCGCCGACCGTGACCGGTTCGCGCCGGTCGCTGGCGGCGTAGTCGAGGAAGCCGGTGACGACGTCGTCGACGAAGCAGACCTGGCGCGTGCGCACGCCGTCGCCCGGCACCGTGAGCGGGTCGCCGCGCCGCGCCTGGCCGACGAACGTCGGGATCATCCGGCCGTCGTCGGTGCGCATGCGCGGGCCGTAGACGTTGTGCATCCGCACGACGCCGCCGTCGAGCCCGCGGGACGCCAGCCAGGTCGCCGTCTGTGCCTCGGCGAACCGCTTCGCCTCCACGTACACCGACAGGGGCGGCGCGCCGTCCGGGGCGGCCCAGCTCGAGCGGAGTCGGTAGGCGAACTCGGGGTCGGTGTCGAGCGCCGACGACGACCCGAGCACGAACCGCGCGCCGACCTCCTGCGCCGCGGCGAGCACGTTGCGCGTGCCGACGGCGCCGGCCTCGAGGGTCTCGACGGGCCGGCGCGCGGTGTCGACGGTCGACGCCGCGGACGCCAGGTGCACGACGAGGTCCGCCCCCGCGAAGAGCCCCGCGGCGCGGTCGGGCTCGAGCGTGCGGACGTCGACCTCCTCGCACCCGAACCCGGGCAGCGAGCCCAGGTCGGCGACGTTGCGCTCGGCGCCCGTCGAGAAGTCGTCCAGGCAGAGCACCTCGACGTTGTGCGCGAGCAGCGCCTCGCAGACGTGGCTCCCGAGGAACCCGGCGCCACCGGTCACGACGGCGCGCCGGAACCGCCGCGCGGGCCCGACCCCCCGCCGCGCGTCCTCGGCGCGGGCGGACGCCGCCAGGGCGGCCTGCGCGCCGGCCTCGTCCGCCTGCTCGGCCTCGACGTCACCCGGCACGAGCAGCTCGCCCGCCTCGATCCGGTAGCTGAAGACCTGCGACGACCGGTCGAACAGCCGGAACCACGCCGGCCAGTCGACCAGGGTGAGCCCCGCGGCGTCGCCCGGGAGCGCGAACGTCGGCTCGGCCCGGCGACCTCGCCAGCCCGTGCGCGCCACGGCGGGCAGCGCGCCGTGCGCCGCAGCCCAGGCCTGGATCTCCCCGTGGTCGGTGGTGTGTCGTGTCCCCCGCAGGTGCGGCGGAGTCTCTGTCATGAAGTGCCCCTCTTCCTGCCGCCGTCTTCGGCGGGCCCTGCACGCCGACCGTTCCGGGAGGACGCCTCGTATTTCGCCCCACCGGTCGCCCGACGTGCCCCTACGGTCGCACCGTCTCCCCCGTCGGCGCCACCGACACTCCAAACGATTCGACCGGATCGCGCCGGTCGTGTCGCGTTTCACCCGCAGCGCCCGGAAAGACAGGCCCGGATCCCGAGACCGGCGGTCCAGCATCCGGACAGCGGCTAGGCATACGGGCGCCGCGCCGCTAGCGTCGGGGCCATGACCGCTTCCGCACGCCCCCTCGCGCCGGTGACCCCGGCTGCCGTGGCGTGCGCGGGCGCGCGTCCGGGCATGTGCCCCGTCGCCCCGTGTTGTTGTTGACCAGCCCGAACTCGGTCCTGCCGCCTGAGCGGCACCATCCCCCGAGCGAGGGCGCGCGACAGCGGTCCTCGGCTCCCCCCGGCTCTGCCGGCTGAGGCTCCCGCTCCGCGCGTGCTCGCGGCCCCCAAGGAGCCCGATGACCACGACGTCCGCCCCCGCGACATCGGCCGTCCGCCCGTCCCGCAACAACCGGCCCAACGGCCAGTGGAAGGTCGACGGCCCGGCCCCCCTCAACTCCAACGAGGAGCTCAAGGCCGCCGACAACGGCCTCAACGTCCGCGCGCGGATCGAGGAGATCTACGCGGTCGAGGGCTTCGACTCGATCCCCGGCGACGACCTGCACGGCCGTTTTCGCTGGTGGGGGCTGTACACGCAGCGCAAGCCAGGGATCGACGGCGGCAAGACGGCCACGCTCGAGCCCGAAGAGCTCGAGGACCGCTACTTCATGCTCCGGGTCCGCTCGGACGGCCAGCTGCTGAACGCGGAGGCCCTGCGCGTCCTCGGCAGCATCTCGGCCGACTTCGCGCGCGGCACCGCCGACATCACGGACCGCCAGAACGTCCAGTACCACTGGGTGGACATCGAGAGCGTCCCCGAGATCTGGCGCCGGCTGGCGACGGTCGGCCTCGAGACGACGACGGCCTGCGGCGACACGCCGCGCGGGTTCCTCGGGAGCCCCGTCGCGGGCCTCGCCGCCGACGAGATCATCGACCCCACCCCCGCGATCCTCGAGATCAAGCGCCGGTTCCTCGGCGACCCCGAGCTCGCGAACCTGCCCCGCAAGTTCAAGACGGCGATCACCGGGCACCCGAGCCTCGATGTCGTGCACGAGATCAACGACGTGTCCCTCGTCGGCGTCGTGCACCCGGAGCTCGGGCCCGGCTACGACCTGTGGGTCGGCGGCGCGCTGTCCACGACGCCCCGCCTCGGCGAGCGCCTGGGCGCGTTCGTCACGCAGGACCAGGCGGCGGACGTATGGCACGGCGTGTGCCGGATCTTCCGCGACTACGGGTACCGGCGGCTGCGCAACAAGGCGCGCCTGAAGTTCCTGCTCGCGGACTGGGGCACGGAGAAGTTCCGCGAGGTCCTCGAGACGGAGTACCTGGGCTACCGGCTCGCCGACGGCCCCGCCCCCGCTCCCGCCACGGGCCGCGGCGACCACGTCGGGGTGCACCTGCAGAAGGACGGCAACTACTACATCGGCGCAGCACCGCTCGTCGGGAGGATCGGCGGCGACACGATCTCCGGGCTCGCCGACCTCGTCGAGCGGACCGGGGCGCTCGGCGTCCGGCTCACCGCCTTCCAGAAGCTCGTCGCGCTGGGCGTGCCCGCGGACCAGGTCGACGCCTTCGTCGCGGGGCTCGAGCCCCTCGGTCTGACGGCGCAGCCGAGCCCGTTCCGCCGCTCGACCATGGCGTGCACGGGCCTCGAGTTCTGCAAGCTCGCGATCGTCGACACCAAGGACACCGCGACGGACGTCATCACCGAGCTCGAGCGTCGCCTCGCCGACCTGCCCTGGCTCGCGGACCAGCCGATCGACCTCAACCTCAACGGCTGCCCGAACTCGTGCGCTCGCATCCAGACGTCGGACATCGGCCTCAAGGGCCAGATCATCACGGTCGACGGCGAGCAGGTCCCCGGGTTCCAGGTCCACCTGGGCGGAGGGCTCGCCGGTACCGGTCAGGACGCCGGCGGCCTCGGGCGCACGGTGCGCGGGCTCAAGGTACCGGCGAGCGAGGTCGCCGACTACGTCGAGCGGCTCGTCCGCCGCTTCGGCGACGAGCGTCAGGACGGCGAGACGTTCGCCCAGTGGGCGCACCGCGCGAACGAGGAGGCACTCCAGTGACGACCGAACCGACCACCGCAGCAGCTCCGGCCGACCCGCTTGCCGCCCTGCGCGCCGCGGCCCAGGAGCGGACCCGCGCCCGCGACGCCGCGAAGGCCGCCGACGCCGAGCGTCGCGCCGCCGAGGCGCGGCCCAAGCGCTCGGCCGCCGAGCTCAAGGAGATCGTCCGGCGCGGGCAGGCCGAGCTGCACGGCCCGGGCTGGCCGGGGGCGTCGCCCGACGCGACCCGCGAGGCCACGGCCGAGGAGGTCGTCGCCTGGGCGGCCCGCGAGTTCGGGGACTCGGTCGCCGTCGCCTGCTCGATGGCGGACGCCGTGCTGCCGCACGTCGTCGCCGCGATCAAGCCGTGGGTCGACGTCCTGTTCCTCGACACCGGCTACCACTTCGCTGAGACCTACGGGACGCGCGACGCCGTCGAGACGAGCATGGACGTGACGATCGTCGACATCACGCCCCGGCAGACCGTCGCCGAGCAGGACGCCGCCCACGGCAAGGACCTGTGGTCGCGCGACCCGGGCCTGTGCTGCCAGCTCCGCAAGGTCGAGCCGCTGCACGACCGGCTCGCCGGCTACGAGGTGTGGGTCACGGGGGTGCGCCGCGAGGAGGCACCGACCCGGTCCGCGACACCCCTCGTCACCTGGGACGAGAAGAACGGGCTGGTGAAGATCAACCCGCTCGCCGCCTGGACGTTCGACGAGCTCCTCGCCTACGCGACCAAGCACCAGGTGATCCTCAACCCGCTCCTCAACGACGGCTACCCGTCGATCGGCTGCGCGCCCTGCACGCGACGCGTCGCCCCCGGAGAAGACCCCCGCTCGGGCCGCTGGGCCGGCCTCGACAAGACGGAATGCGGACTGCACGTATGACACTCACCGACACCATCGACGTCGCCGGGACCGCCACCGCCGACGACGCCGCCACGAGCGGCGCGCTCGCGGGCGGCGACCACCGGCTCAGCCAGCTCGAGGCGCTCGAGTCCGAGGCGATCCACATCATCCGCGAGGTCGTCGCGGAGTTCGAGCGGCCCGTGATGCTCTTCTCGGGCGGCAAGGACTCCGTCGTCATGCTGCACCTCGCGGCCAAGGCGTTCTGGCCGGCTCCCGTGCCGTTCCCCGTCCTGCACGTCGACACCGGGCACAACTTCCCCGAGGTGCTGGCGTTCCGTGACGCGACGGTCGAGCGCCTGCGCCTGCGGCTCGAGGTCGCGAGCGTCCAGGACTACCTCGACGACGGCCGCCTGCGCGAGCGCGCCGACGGTACCCGCAACCCGCTCCAGACCCAGCCGCTGCTCGACGCGATCTCGGGCCACCGGTTCGACGCCGTGTTCGGCGGCGGCCGGCGCGACGAGGAGAAGGCGCGCGCCAAGGAGCGCGTGTTCTCCCTGCGCGACGAGTTCGGCCAGTGGGACCCCCGCAACCAGCGCCCCGAGCTCTGGAACCTGTACAACGGGCGGCACCGGCCCGGCGAGCACGTGCGCGTGTTCCCGCTGTCGAACTGGACCGAGCTCGACGTCTGGCGGTACATCGCCGCCGAGGACATCGCGCTGCCCGAGCTGTACTACGCGCACGACCGCGACGTCTTCGACCGCGACGGCATGCTGCTCGCCGTCGGGCCGTACTCGCAGCCCCGGAACGACGCCGAGGCCGAGAGCGTCCGCACCCAGACCGTCCGGTACCGGACGGTCGGAGACATGTCCTGCACGGGCGCCGTCGAGTCCGACGCCCGCGACGTCGAGGCCGTCATCGCCGAGGTCGCGGCCACCCGCATCACCGAGCGCGGGGCCACCCGCGCGGACGACCGGATCTCCGAGGCCGCCATGGAGGACCGCAAGAAGGAGGGTTACTTCTAGATGAGCACCCCCACGCTCCCCGCGCCCGTGCTTCCCACCGGCACCCTGCTGCGCCTCGCGACCGCCGGTTCGGTCGACGACGGCAAGTCCACGCTCGTCGGCCGCCTCCTCTTCGACTCCAAGTCCGTCCTCGCGGACCAGCTCGACGCCGTCGAGCGGGTCTCGCGCGACCGCGGGCTCGAGACCGCGGACCTCGCGCTCCTCACGGACGGCCTGCGCGCCGAGCGCGAGCAGGGCATCACGATCGACGTCGCGTACCGGTACTTCGCGACGGCGCGGCGCTCGTTCGTCCTCGCCGACTGCCCCGGGCACGTCCAGTACACGCGCAACACGGTGACGGGCGCCTCCACGGCCGACGCCGTCGTCCTGCTCATCGACGCCCGCAAGGGCCTGCTCGAGCAGACGCGCCGCCACCTCGCCGTCGTGAGCCTGCTGCGCGTGCCGCACGTCGTCGTGGCCGTGAACAAGATCGACCTCGTCGACTACTCGCAAGCCCGCTACGAGGAGCTCGCGGCCCAGATCCGCGAGACCGCGCGCTCCCTCGGCGTCGCGGACGTGCACACGATCCCGGTGTCCGCGCTGGTCGGCGACAACGTCGTCGAGCGCGGCGAGGGCACGCCCTGGTACGACGGCCCGACCCTCCTCGAGCTCCTCGAGGACCTGCCGACCGGCGACGACCCCGACACCGAGGCGTTCCGCCTCCCCGTCCAGGTTGTGCTGCGCCCCCAGGGCGCTGCCCCCGACGAGCGCTTCCGCGACTACCGCGGCTACGCCGGCCAGATCGCGTCCGGCGTCGTGCGGGTCGGGGACGAGGTCGTCGTGCTGCCGTCGGGACGCCGCACGCGCGTGGCCGGCATCGACACCGCCGACACCCTGCTCGCCGAAGACCCGTTCGCCGGGCTGACCGAGGCGTTCGCGCCGCAGTCGGTCACCCTGCGCCTCGAGGACGAGATCGACGTGACCCGGGGCGACCTCGTCGCCGCGGCGACCGACGCGCCCGACCTCACCCAGGACGTCGAGGGCACCGTGTCGTGGTTGTCCGACCGCCCGCTGCGGCCCGGCGCCCGCGTGCTGCTCAAGCACACCACGCGCACCGTCCAGGCGGTCGTGCGGGACGTCGTCGGGCGGCTCGACCTCGACGCGGCCGAGCTGGTCCCCGCGGAGCAGCTCGACCTCAACGACATCGGCCGGGTCACCCTGCGCCTCGCGTCGCCCGTCGCCGCCGAGGAGTACGTGACGTCCCGCCGGACCGGTGCGTTCCTGCTCATCGACGCCCAGGACGGCGCGACGCTCGCGGCAGGGATGGTCGGCGACGCGCTCGCCGCCGCCCGCCACCCCGAGCAGCGCCCCGCGCAGTACGCGATCTGACGCCCGTGACCACCGAGGACGCCGCCCTGTACCCCCTGGGCCTGCGGGTCGAGGGGCGGCGGGTCGTCGTCGTCGGGGGCGGGCCGGTCGCGGCACGCCGCGCGCGCGGCCTCCTCGACGCGCGCGCCGACGTGCTCGTCGTCGCGCCCGACGCCGTCACCGAGCTCGCGGATCTGGCGGACTCGGGGCGGCTCGTCTGGGAGCGCCGCGCCTACCGCGCGGGAGATCTTGACGGCGCCTGGCTCGTCCACGTCGCGACGGGCGACCCGGCGGTCGACGCCGTCGTCGCCGCGGACGCCGAGGCGCAGCGCACGTGGTGCGTCACGGCCGGTGACGCCGCGCTCGCGAGCGCCTGGACGCCCGCCGTCGCCCGGACCACGCTCGACGACGGCGCCCCGGTGACCGTCGCGGTCAACGCCGGCGGCGACCCGGGCCGGGCCCGCGCGGTCCGCGACGCCGTCGCGTCGGCCCTGGACGCCGGGGAGCTCCCCGTGCGCGCCACGCGGCGCAGGCCCGGGACGGGGAGCGTCGCGCTCGTCGGGGGCGGCCCCGGCGCCGACGGGCTGCTCACCGTCCGCGGGCGACGCCTGCTCGCCCAGGCGGACGTCGTCGTGGTGGACCGGCTCGCGCCGCGCGGAGTGCTGGCGGACCTCGCGCCCGACGTCGAGGTCGTCGACGTCGGCAAGACGAGCGGCCACCACCCGGTTCCCCAGGACGAGATCAACCGGGTCCTCGTGGACCGCGCGCTCGCGGGGCACCGCGTGGTCCGGCTCAAGGGCGGGGACCCGTACGTGTTCGGGCGCGGCGGCGAGGAGGCCGAGGCGTGCCGCGCCGCGGGCGTCCCCGTCGAGGTCGTGCCGGGCGTGACCAGCGCGGTCGCCGTCCCCGCCGCGGCCGGGATCCCCGTGACCCACCGCGGCCTCGCGCGCGGGTTCACCGTGCTCACCGGGCACGAGTCCGTGGGGGCAGTGCCGGCGGCGCCCGACCACACCCTGATCCTGCTCATGGGCGTCTCGCACCTCGCCGCCACCGCCGACGCCCTCGTCGCGCACGGGCGGTCGGCCGACACGCCGGCGGCCGTCGTCGAGGACGGCTACGGGTCCCGGTTCCGGACGACCGTCGCCACGCTCGGCACGCTCGCACGGACGGTCGAGGAGGCGGGCGTGCGGCCGCCGGCCGTCGTCGTCGTGGGCGACGTCGTGACGCTCAGCCCCGCGTGGCGGGAGCACTACGAGCCAGGGCGTGTCTCCTAGTTGGTCTGCCATGATTCGGCCATGCGTGAGTTTCTGATCCGTGCCAGCGCCGATCATGGCTGGCCCGCGCTGCCGAGCGACCGGATGACAGAGGTCTTGCAGCCAGCCGGCTGGGACTGCGAACCGATTGGTGGCGCAGGTGACTTCCGTGTCCGAGCTGGGGGTGTCGAGGTCTCGTACTCCGGTGAGGAGATCGGCTGGCAGGTCACCTTCGATGCGGACATGCCTCGGGCCGAGGAATGGATCGAGCGGGTCACGCGGCAGGTAGCCGCGGCCACGGGCGAGCCGTGCGAGTGGCTGGAACTGTCCTAGGACCTCCGTAGCCAGGTGACGGTGGCGACCAGGACGGCCCCGGCCCCGTCGACGACGGCGTGCTTGTCGTATCGGGTGGCCAGGCCGCGCCGCTGCTTGAGCAGGTTGAAGGACCGGGCGATCCGAGCCCACCTGCCCGGGCGCGGAATCAAGGCCGTGACCCCGAGCCCCACGACGAAAAGGGCCACCGCATAACGGCGCGGATCACGCGGCGGGCGACCCGTCAGTCTTGATACCCCCGGCTACAGGAACGGCAACGTCATCGAACGCCGGTTTTGCCACCTCGAGCGGTGGCGCACCCTGGCCACCCGATACGACAAGCACGCCATCGTCTACCGCGCCGCGGTCGCCCTGAACGCCGTCATCGCCTGGACGAAACGATTGTCAGGCACGCCCTAGGTCTCGGGCACCTCGGCGGGTTTTTGCTCGCGCTCCTCGTCCCGCGTGAAGAACGACATCTGCCCGTTCGCCTCGAGCACCGCGACCCGGATGTCGCGCACGTGCTCCACGCCGTGCTGACGCGCGGCGTCGAGCAGGTCGTCGAGGGAGACCCGCTCGCGCTTCATCACCTCGTAGGCCGGCTCGCCGTCGGACACGATGACCACCGGCACCCCGTGCACGACGGCGCGGCTGCGCGGGAACCTCGCGCCCACCCACGTGAGCAGGATGGTGAGCAGCGCGAACGTCCCCACCGCGAGGACCGCGGACGTGACCGAGTAGTCCTGCTGGGTGACGCCCTGCTGGATCAGGTCGCCCATGACCACGAACAGCACGAGCTGGAACGTGCTCAGCTCCCCCAGCGTCGACCTCCCCACGACGCGGGTCACGAACCACAGGAACAGGAACAGCACGAGCGCGCGGACGACGATCTCCATGGCAGCTCCTAGGGAAGCAGTGTGGTGCGGAAGGGCGTGGACGCGACCTCGCGCCCGTCGACGAGGACGGCGACCCGGCCCGAGGCTCCGCGATGGCTCGACGGCTGGATGTACGCGTCGAACGAGACCGCGAACGTGTCGCCCTCGGGCGCGCTGAACGTCCACGTGTCGTCGGTGCCGTCGGAGGTCTCGTCGCTGGGCTCGGGGTCCAGGCCCTGGCTCTCGAAGATGTCGAAGTACGCCGAGGTGACGCGCAGCTCGATCTCCTTGCCGAACCCGCCCGGGTGCTGGACCGTCACCGTCCACGGCGCGTCGAGCCCGGCGCGCGCGATGCGCGCGTAGTGGACGCTCACGGACCAGCCGTCCTCGGTGCGGATCGTCGTCGAGGTCCACAGGCCGAAGAAGTTCAGCGCACCCGCGAGGACGACGACGAGCAGTCCCACGGTCCCGATCCGGCGGGCGAGGACCGGCCGTGGGCCTTCGTCGACGGCTCGGGGCGGGTCGAGGGTGGCGAGCGACGCGGGCGGCGGCGGGTCGGGGGTCACCCTCCGATCGTGGCCCCGGACCAGCACTTTCGCGCGTCCAGCACCGCCGCGGGCGCCCGAGCGGTCAGAGTCGCGCGGCCGCGTCGTACCGGTCGAGGACGACGTCGGCGAGCTCGGGCGCAGGGGCGAGCGGCTCGGAGACGACGTCGGCGCCGGAACCCGCGAGCTGGTCGTGGAACCAGCCGGGCGCCAGCAGGTACGACGCGACGACGACGCGCTCCGCCCCGGCGTCGCGGGCGGCCTGCACCGCCTGCGCGACCGACGGACGCGCCATCGACCCGTACCCGACGCTCACCGGACCGTCCCACGTGCGCGCGAACGCCCCGACCACGGCCTCGACGTCCGCGACGGCCCGCGCGTCGCTCGACCCGGCGGCCGCGACGACGACGGCGTCGCCCGCGGCCGCGCCCGCCTCGACCGCCCGGCGCCGCAGCAGGGCGACGAGCCGCTCGTCGGGTCCGAGCGCGTCGGCGGCGACCGTGTCGGGTCGCGCGTCCGCCGCCTCGGCGATGTCGACGTAGACGTGGAAGCCGGCCGACAGCAGCAGCGGCACGACCACTGCCGGCGTGCCTGCGGGCACGGAGCCGAGGACCTCCTCGACCTGCGGCTCCTGCACGTCGACGTACGTCTCGAGGACGCTCAGCCCCGGACGAGCGGCGCGCGCGTCGTCCAGGATGCTGCGGATCGCGAGCTGGCCGGCACGGTTCGCGGTGCCGTGGGAGCAGCCCACCAGCGTGGGGGCGGTCGTGGTCACGGCACCCACCCTAGGTCCGGCGCGCCCGTGTCGAGCGAGCGGCCCGGATGTCGAACAAACGGCTCGGTACCGCGTGCTCGACATCCGGGCCGCTCGCTCGGCGCAGGTCAGGGCCGGGGCGCGCCTGGCGTCGTGCCGTCGTCGGGCGGCGTCGTCCCGGTCCGCGGCGCGTCGCTCGTCGGAGGCGCCGTGCCGTCGGGCTCGGCAGCGGGCTCTGCGGCCGCGGAGGGCTCGTCGGGCCGGGCGGGTCGAGCCGCCGGGGTTTCCTGCACCCGTGTCTCGGGGGCGGGAGGCGCTTCGCGCACCGTGTCGTCGCGGACGCCGGGGGCCTCGGGGACGGCCGCAGGCGCGGTCGCCTCGGGCGGTGCGACGTGGCGCGACGACGTGCGCTCGACGGGCGGCGCGGCCGGCCGGGTCGGCTCCGGCTGGGGAGCCACGGGGGCGGCCGGTGCGACCGTCTCGGCGGACGCCCCCGCGGAGCCCGCGGGGACGACGCCGAGCACGCTGACCTCGCCCTTGCCGAGGCGCCTGAGCGCGATGCCGATGAGCAGGAAGAGCACGCCGCACGCTACGACGAGGAGCGCGACACCGAACGCCACGACCGACGTGAACAGCGACGCCCGCAGGAACGACGCGTTCATGACGGTCGCGCGGCGCGGGTCGTCCTGCGGCAGCTCGGCGTACGTCTGGCCGTCGGCCATCTCGAGCGCGTGCTTGTTGATGACCTCGGCCTGCGCGTAGGCGGTGAGCGGGTCCTGGACGCGCGCGCCGCCGAAGAACTGCGCGTCGTCGGAGACGGTGATGTTCTCGTCGCGGAGCTGCGACGTGACCATCACGTAGGTGGCGCCGCCGGCGAGGATCATGATGATCCCCACGATGATCGCGAAGAGCCCGATCCCGCGCACCCCGCGCACGGGCCGGACGGTGACGCTGCTGGACATGAGTGTTCCCCTCGGTGAGTCGGGTCGCGCACGTGCCGTCGAGCCAGGGCGGGCGTCTGACCTGCCCCGACATTCACCGTAGACCGGGCCCTCAGGTGCCGCGCGGCGGCGCGGCGCGGCCGGAACGGAGCTCAGGCGGGGGCGAGCTCGGGCTCCGGGCCGCGCGACGAGCCGTCCGCGAGCACCGCCGCGACCGCCGCCGGCAACTGCTCGACGATCGCGGCGTCGTTCTTCCCCAGGCGCCGCACCGCGGCCCCGAGGAACAGGAAGACCAGGCCGCTCGCGGCGACGATGAGCGAGACGCCGAACGCCACGACGGACGTGAGCAGGGACGCGCGCAGGAACGACGCGGTCCGGGCCGTGTCCCGCGCGGGGTCGTCCTGGCCGAGCTGGGCGTAGGTCTTGCCGCCGGTCGCCTCGAGCGCGTCCCGGTCGATCGCGTCGGCCTGCGCGTACGCGGTCAGCGGGTCCTGGACCCGGGCGCCCGCGAGGAACCGGGCGCCGTCGGACACGGTGACGTTCTCGGCCCTGAGCTGCAGGGTGACGGCACCGTACGCGGCGCCGCCGGCCAGGATCAGGACGATCCCGACCACGATCGCGAAGACTCCGGTGCCGCGCACGTCGCGCACGGGCCGGACGGAAGCACTGCTGGACATGGGTGGTTCCCCTCATCGGTGAGTCGCTCACGTTCCAGGGCAGGCGTCGGGCCATCCCCGCAATCAACGTAGAACGGGCATCACGCCGCGATGAAGGCGCCTTCCAGCATGCGGACACATGTCACGGAACCCCCGCGTCGGCGGGCGCTCAGAGGATGCGCCGCGCCGCCGCCCAGCGGGTCAGCTCGTGGCGCGAGGAGAGCTGCAGCTTGCGGAGCACGGCGGACACGTGCGTCTCGACCGTCTTGACGGAGATGAAGAGCTTGCTCGCGACCTCGCGGTACGTGTAGCCGCGCGCGATGAGCCGCATGACCTCCTGCTCGCGCGCCGAGAGCCGGTCGAGCTCGTCGTCCGCGATCGCGACGTCGCCCATGCCGGTGCCGAACGCGTCCAGCACGAAGCCCGCGAGCCGGGGTGAGAACACGGCGTCACCGGCCGCGACGCGCTGCACGGCGCCGGAGAGCTCGGGCCCGGTGATCGCCTTGGTGACGTACCCGCGAGCGCCCGCGCGGATGACGGCGACCACGTCCTCCGCGGCGTCCGACACCGAGAGCGCGAGGAACCGCGTCGTGGGGGCGAGGTCGGCGCAGCGGCGCGCCACCTCGGCGCCACCGCCGCCGAGCCCGCCGGGCAGGTGCACGTCGAGCAGCACCACGGCCGGGCGGAGCGCGTGCGCCGCCTCGACCGCGGAGTCGACGTCGGCGGCCTCGCCGACGACGTTCACGCGCGCGTCGAGGCTCGCGCGCACGCCGGCGCGGAACATGAGGTGGTCGTCGACGATCAGCACGTCGACGGGGGTCGGGGCGGTGGTGGCGTCCTGGTCGGCGGTCACGTGTGGGCCTCCTCGGCCGGATCGGGTCGGGTGGTCGGGACGTCCGCGCTGCGGGGGCCGGACGGCGGGCCGGGCGGGCGCTCGCGCGTCGCGGTCCGGGGCATCTCGAGGTGGACCTCGGTCCCCCAGCCGGATCTGCTCTCGACGACGGCCGTCCCGCCCCGGCGCTGCACGCGCCCGAGGATCGACTCGCGCACGCCGAAGCGGTCCGTGGGGACGTCGTCGAGCTCGAAGCCGTCGCCGCGGTCGCGGACGAACACCTCGACGGCGTCGGCCCGGACCTCGAGGTAGAGCGACACGGGCGGCTCGCCGTGCCGGACGGCGTTGAGCAGCGCCTCGCGGGCGGCGCGGAGCAGGGCCGAGCTCGCGTCGTCGGGCACGCAGTCCCCCACGACGACGACCTCGACGGGCACGCCGTGCGCGTCCTCGACCTGGCCGACGAGCTCGCGGACGTCGGCGGCGAGCGACGTGCCGCTCACGGCCCGGTCCGTGTACAGCCACTCGCGCAGCTCGCGCTCCTGGGCGCGTGCGAGGCGGGCGACCTGGTCGGCGTCGTCGGCGGAGGCCCGGATCAGCGCGAGGGTCTGGAGGACGGAGTCGTGCAGGTGGGCCGCGATGTCGGCGCGCTCGGCCTCGCGCGCACGCGCGGCCCGCTCGTCACCGAGGGCGCGGACGAGCCGCAGCCACCACGGCGCGAGCACGAGGGCGGCGCCCGCGAGCACGGCGACGGCCGCGACCCAGGCGCGGGCCATGTCGGCCGTCGACGCCGTCCGCCCGACGAGCAGGAGCACCCCGACGAGCACGAGCAGCAGCCCGCCCCCGAGCCGGAGCATCGAGCCCGGCGTCCGGCCGCCCGCGTGCGAGAGCATGCGGCCGCGCTGGGCGGCGTCGAGCTGGGACCAGGCGAGCGCGAGGCCCGCGAGGAGGACGAGCACGGGCAGCGCCCAGCCCGCGTTGACGTCCCAGCCGAGCCGTTCCGCGACGAGGATCCCGGCCGCGGCGAGCAGGATCGCCCCGGCGAGCACGTCCCGCGCGGGGAACGTCCAGCGCTCGCGGCTGAGGCGGCGGGCGAGGCGCTGCAGCTCCGCGGGCCGGGACTCCTCGGCGGCGACGTGCGGGTCGCCCACGGGGATCGTGATCCACCAGAACACGTACAGCACCACGCCGACGCCCGACAGACCGGCGAGGATCATCGCGAGGCGCACGGTCCGCACGGGGATCCCGACGTGCGCGGCGACGCCCGCGCAGACGCCGCCCACGCGCCGTCCGGCCTCGGGGCGCAGGAGCGGGGGCCTCGCGGCGCCCGACGCGGCGAGGGGCGCGCCGGGCGAGGCGGCCTGCGGGGGCGCAGGCGGCGGTCCGGGCGTGGTGGTCATGCTCCGATCGTGGCACGGAGGGCCGGGCTCAGGGGCATCCGGGCGCCCCTGAGGGCCGAGAATCAGGGGCTCCCTCCGGGCTCCGGGGGCGTGCTCAGGGTCGGATCAGGGCTCCACCGCATGGTCCGCGGCACCGCTGTGCCGCGACGATGGAGCCATGGACACGACGACTGGTGCCCCGGGCGCGGAGCCCGGAGGCGCGACGCAGGGACAGGTACCGCCGCAGGGTGGGGTCCCCCCGCAGGGTGGCGTGCCGCCGCAGGGCGGGCCGCAGCGCGACGGGGACTCGTTCTTCGAGTGGCTCGACCGGCTCGGGCTCCGCCGCACCGACGAGCGCTGGGTGTCCGGCACGGCTGGCGGCGTCGCCCGCCGCCTCGGCGTCGACCCGCTCCTGGTGCGCGGCGTGTGGTTCGTGCTCTGCCTCGTCGCCGGCGTCGGCCTCGTGGTCTACGCGATCGCGTGGGCCCTCCTGCCCGACGACCGTAACGGCCGCAGCCTCCTGCGCGACGCCGTCCACGGCCAGTTCCGCGGGGAGATGGTCGGCCCGATCGTCGCGTTCATCCTGGGCGTGAACTGGCGCCTGGGCGCGTGGAGCTGGTGGCGCGGCGACGACTGGATCGCCGGCATCTTCTGGCTCTGCCTGTTCGCCGGCGTCGCGGTCGTCGTCGCCGCCGTCCTCAGCGCGCGCGGTCACCGCGGCCCGAACGGCACCGGCTACGGCACCCCCGGGTCCTCCGGACCGCAGCAGCCGGGCCAGCCGTACCCCGGCCAGCCGTACCCGGGTCAGCCCACCCCCGGCGCGCCCCACCCGGGCCAGCACTACCCCGGCGCACCGCAGGCGTATGCGGGCACGGCGCCGCAGCACCCCACCGCGCCGTACCCGGCACCTCCCGCGGGCGGCCCGGTCCCGCCGGCGCCGAGCGCGCCGACCGCCTCGTACGCCGCGCCGTACGCCGCCGCGTCGACCATCCGCACGCCGAGCCCTGAGCCGCTCCGCGCCCCCGACCTCGACCGGCCCGCGCCCGTCGCCACCCAGGACCGCGACGAGAAGCGGCGCCGCCGCCGCTCGGGCGCGATCGCGAGCGCCGTCGTCGGGCTGTGCCTCGTCGCCGGAGCCGTGGTGTTCGGCCTCGACCGCGGCGGGCACATCACCTCGCCGTGGCTCGTGTGGGGCGGCATCAGCCTCGTCCTCCTCGGCCTCGGCATCGTGGTCGCGGGTCTGCGCGGCCGCGGGTCGGGCGGCCTGACCGCCCTCGCGATCATCCTGGGCCTCGTGGTCCTGCCGACCGCGACCCTCGACAACAGCGGCGCGTTCGACGGCGACGTCCGGGCGATCGCCCCGGACTCCCCCGTCGTCGCGACCGACATCACGGCCGCACAGGACGGCTACACGTACTCGGTCGGGGACCTCACGGTCGACCTGACCCGGCTCGCGCTGCCCGCCGCAGGCGAGGACGCTCTCACCATCCCGGTGAAGCTCGGCGCCGGCGACACGACGATCCTCGTGCCGAAGGGCGCCGAGGTGCGGGCCACCGTCCACCTGTTCGCGGGCGACGTCGACTGGCTCGTCGGCCCCGCCGCCGACCACCAGTCGCGCCACGGCGGGCACGCCAACCGTGACACGTTCGAGACCGCGGGCGTCGCCGCGGGCGCCACGCCGCAGCTCGACCTCGACATCAGCTCCGGCGCCGGCACCGTCACCATCGAGGAGAAGTGATGAGCACCCAGCAGCCCGGGACCGGTCCGGTCCCCGAGGGAACCGACGGCTCGCAGGACGCCACCCAGCGCCTCGACCCGGTGGAGGGCTCCGGCGCCCCGACCGAACGTCTCGCCGCGACCGCACCGCTCGACTCCACGCCGCAGCCCGACCCCACCCAGCGGCTCGACCTGCCCGAGGCGGACGCGCGCGACGGCGGCACACGAGTCCTGCCCGCGGAGGAGCCGGGCGTCGACGCCCTCTGGACGCTCGACGCGCCCGACGACGACACGCCCGGCACTCCCGCCGCCTCCCCGGCAGCCGCGCCGGTCGCCCCGGAACCGCCCCGCGCGCAGGCGTACCCCGCGGCTCCCGAGCCGGCCGCCGGACCTGCGAGGAGCGGGCGGCGTGCGATCCGGGTCGGTGCCGTCGTGTGGGGCCTCGTCGTCGTGGTGTGCGGGGTGCTGGCGCTCGCGGTCGCGGGCGGCGCGACCGTCGACGGCGGCACCGTGGCGATCGGCGTGCTCGCCGGGGCGGGCGTGGCGCTGGTCCTGGGGTCGATCGTGACCGGCGTGCGTCGTCGCGACCGCTCCTGACCCGTCCGCTCGGGCGCCCGTGCTGCTGCGTGCCGGTCTCCGGCGGCGGCGGGACGGGCGCCCGCGTGCGTCGGGGGGTGGCTTGACCCGGCGGGCGACCTCCGCCTAACGTTGCCTCGCTCGCTCGTGTGACCTGCGGCACATGCCGGACGTTCTGCGGGCGTGCAGTCCGAGACAACGACGTCCCGGACTTCCACGAGTGTGGGAGCGCTTCCATGACGAACGGCACCCTGCAGAGCACCACTCCTCACCTCCAGCGGCCCCGGCGCAGGGGACGTCGGCCCGCGGTCACCGCATCTGCGCTGGCGGTCGCGCTCGCCGTCGTCGGGCTCACGGCCGTCCCGGCCACTGCCGCCCCGCACCACCCGGCGCCGTCGCCGACGACGCCCTGGGTCGACCCCGACAGCACCACCGTCCAGGCTGCGCGCACGCTCAGCGGGCAGGCAAGGGACGACGCCGTCCTGCTCGGCTCGTACGCCTCGGCCACCTGGATCACCTCCGGCACGCCCACCGAGGCGAAGGCCGAGGCCCAACGCGTCACGACCTCCGCCGCGGACGACGGCGCGGTGCCCACGATCGTCGTCTACGACATCCCGTACCGGGACTGCGCGCAGTACTCGGCGGGCGGAGCCCAGGACACCGCCGCCTACGACGCGTTCGTCGACGGGGTCGCGGCGGGGATCGGCGACCGCCCGGCGATCGTGATCCTCGAGCCGGACGGGCTCGGCATCATCCCCTGGAACACCGACCTCGGCGGCAACGCGGAGTGGTGCCAGCCGGCCGACGTGGACCGAGCCACCGCGGTCGCGGACCGGTACGCGCAGCTCAACCACGCCGTCGACGCCCTCAAGGGCGGCGACCGGACCAGGGTCTACCTCGACGGCACGCACAGCGGCTGGCTGGGCGCGGGTGACATCGCGGACCGGCTCATCAAGGCGGGCGTCGAGCGGGCGGACGGCTTCTTCCTCAACGCCTCGAACTACGAGTCGACGGACCACCTCGTCAAGTACGGGACCTGGATCAGCGACTGCATCGAGCTCTCGACGCAGTCGTCCTGGTACCAGCCGAGCTACTGCGGCAGCCAGTACTACCCGGCGAGCCCCGGCGACTTCTCGACCTGGGCGCTCACCGACCAGAAGTACGCGGACGACTTCGCGTCCACGGGCCTCACGCCCGACCCCGCCCACCAGGCGCACTTCGTGATCGACACGAGCCGCAACGGCGTCGGGCCGTGGACGCCGCCGGCCGGCAACGGCTGGCCCGACGCCCAGGTCTGGTGCAACCCGCCCGACCGGGGCGCAGGCGCGCGCCCCACGCTCGACCCCGGTGTCCCGCTCGTCGACGCGTACCTATGGATCAAGGTGCCCGGCGAGTCCGACGGGCAGTGCGACCGCGGGACCGGCGACACGGACGCGGCGGGCCGGTCCACCGACCCGGCGCGCGGCGGCAACGCCGACCCGGCCGCGGGCGCGTGGTTCGCGCAGCAGGCCCGCGAGCTCGTGGCGCTCGCCTCACCGCCGTTCCCGACGCCCACCTGCCAGGTCACCTACCGGGCGACGAAGGTCACGCCGCACACGTGGGCCGGCGCGGTGACCGTCCGCAACAGCGGCACGTCCACGGTCCGGGGCTGGGAGCTCACCTGGTCGTACACCGACGGGCAGCGGGCGGTGCTCGGGATCGGGGCACGGGTGCACCAGTCCGGCGACGACGTCACGGCGTCCGCCCCGCGAGGTGCGCACGCGCTGCGGCCGGGAGCGACGGCGTCGTTCGCGCTCGCGGGGACGGCCTCGACGCCGCCGGGCGACCAGCCGATGCTCTTCCGCCTCGACGGCAAGGCGTGCTCGGTCCGCTGAGTCGCGTGAGGCCTCGGCCCGGTACCCGCGGGGTCCGGGCCGAGGCGCGAGCCGCACGACGCGGCGCGGCGCCTTAGGCTCACGCCATGACGAGAGGCTTCCTGGTCCTGCACGGCTGGGGCAACCACCGCCCGCCGGAGCACTGGCAGCACTGGCTCGCCGGCGAGCTGGCCGAGCGCGGCCACGTGGTGCGCTACCCGCAGCTCCCCGACACGGACGAGCCGCGTCTGGAGGCGTGGCTCGACGCGCTCACGGCCGAGCTCGCCACCCTCGACCCGGCGAGCACGACGGTCGTGTGCCACAGCCTCGCCGTGCCGTTGTGGCTGCGCGCCGTCACGGACGGTCTCGTCCCGACGGTCGAACGCGTGCTGCTGGTGTCCCCGCCCTCGTCCGCGGTCCTGGCTTCGACCGTGGTCGCGCCGTTCGTGGCCTCACCGCCGACCACGACGGGCGCGCGGTCGGCGCTCGTCGTCACCGGGGAGGGCGATCCGTTCAGCCCCGAGGGACCGTGGGACGAGTACGCGACCCCGCTGGGCGCCGACGTCGTGACGGTCGCGGGCGGCGGCCACCTGACGCCGTCGGACGGGTTCGGCCCGGAGTGGCCCGACCTGCTGGACCGGTACCTCACGGTCCCGGCCGCCGCGGTCAGTGAGGACGCCGCGTCCCGCTGACGCGGGCGAGCAAGGAGCGCGGCTCAGCCGGACGCGAGCGCGACGGCGCGCTCGACGACCTGCGCGACGCCGTCGTCGGTGTTCGCGGGGCAGACCTCGTGGACCGCGTCCTGCACGGCCCGGCGCGCGTTGGCGACGGCGAAGGAGCGGCCCGCCCACCGGAGCATGGGCAGGTCGTTGGGGGCGTCGCCGAAGGCCCAGACGTCGTCGGCCGCGATGCCGCGCCCGGCGAGCCACGTCGCGAGCGTCGTGGCCTTGCTGACGTCGGGGCGCGAGATCTCGCCGAGGTCGGCGGCGCCGGAGTCGGCGACGGTGGCGAGCGGCCCGAACGCGTCAGCGAGGAGGGCGTGCAGGTCGGGTCGCGGCGTCCCGGTGCGCACGAGCAGCTTGAGGGTCGAGCCGGGCAGGAGGTCCTCGAGCCGCTCGACGAACGGCGTGCCGTCCGGCGTGGGGTGTTCGGACTCGTAGTGCCGCTCGAGCGTGATGCCGCCGGCGTGCTCGACGGCGAGCTGGGTGTTCCCCGGCCCGCCGAGCACGTCTCGCGCACGCCGGGCGAGCTCGCTCACGAGCGCGTCGTCCATGCCGTGCTCCTCGAGCACGGCGAGAGTCGCGACCTCGACGACGGCGGCGCCGTTGGAGCAGATGGCAACCCCGTGGCCGGCGACGTGCTCGGCGACGTCGTCGAGCCACCGCAGCGGCCGCGCGGTCACGAACACGACGTCGATCCCCACCTCGGCAGCCGCGACGAGCGCCCCAGCCGTCCGGGCCGACACGCGCCCGTCGGCCCCGAGCAACGTCCCGTCGAGGTCGGTGGCCACCACCCGAGGGGCTTTCACCGCGTCACTGCTCGCGACGCCGTCGTGCGCGAAAGGTCACCGGCGCACCTGCCCAACCACGCGGGCATGTCAGCGCACCCAGCGGCATGTGGACGCGCGCTGACGACCGGGTGTGGGGTCCGGGGTGTGTGCGCCGGTCGTGGCGGGTCTGGCGGGAGCCGGAGCGAGGAACGAGCGGAGGCGGATGGAAGACCGGCGCACAGACCCCGGACCCCACACCCCCGACGAGGCAACGCACCGACCGCCCGCTCACTCCCACTCGATCGTCGCCGGCGGCTTGCTGGTGACGTCGAGGGTGACGCGGTTGACGTCGGCGACCTCGTTGGTGATGCGGGTGGAGATGGTGGCGAGGACGTCGTAGGGCAGCCGCGTCCAGTCGGCGGTCATGGCGTCCTCGGACGACACGGGGCGCAGGACGACGGGGTGCCCGTAGGTGCGGCCGTCGCCCTGGACGCCGACGGAGCGGACGTCCGCGAGGAGGACGACGGGGCACTGCCAGATCTCGCGGTCGAGGCCGGCCTTGGTGAGCTCTTCGCGGGCGATGGCGTCGGCGGCGCGGAGGGTGTCGAGTCGTTCGGCGGTGACCTCGCCGATGATGCGGATGCCGAGGCCGGGGCCGGGGAACGGCTGGCGCCAGACGATGACCTCGGGCACGCCGAGCTCGAGCCCGACGGCGCGGACCTCGTCCTTGAAGAGGGTGCGGAGGGGTTCGACGAGCTCGAACTGGAGGTCGTCGGGGAGGCCGCCGACGTTGTGGTGGGACTTGATGTTGGCGGCGCCCTCGCCGCCGCCGGACTCGACGACGTCGGGGTAGAGGGTGCCCTGGACGAGGAACTTGACCTCGCCCCCGGCGCCGCCGTCGGCCTCGGCGCGCTCGACGATCTCGCGCGCCGCGTCCTCGAACGCGCGGATGAACTCGCGGCCGATGATCTTGCGCTTGGTCTCGGGGTCGGTGTGACCGGCGAGCGCGGTGAGGAACCGCTGCTTCTCGTCCCGGATCACGAGGTTGACGCCGGTCGCCTCGACGAAGTCGCGCTCGACCTGCTCGACCTCGCCCTCGCGCAGGAGCCCGTGGTCGACGAACACGCAGGTGAGCTGGTCGCCGACGGCCTTCTGGACGAGCGCGGCGGCGACGGACGAGTCGACGCCCCCGGACAGGCCGCAGATGACGCGGGCGTCGCCGACCTGCGCGCGGATCGCGGCGACCTGGTCGGCGATGACGTTGCCGGGCGTCCAGTCGGCGGCGAGCCCGGCACCCTCGTAGAGGAAGTGCTCAAGGACGGTCTGGCCGTGCGCGGAGTGCTTGACCTCGGGGTGCCACTGCACGCCGTAGAGGCGACGGCCCTGGTCCTCGAACGCGGCGACGGGCGAGCCGGACGACGTGGCGAGCACCTCGAAGCCCTCGGGGGCGCGGTGGACGGCGTCGCCGTGGCTCATCCAGGTCGTCTGGTGGTCGGGCGTGCCGGCGAGCAGGACGCCCGCCTCGCAGACCTCGACCTCGGTGCCGCCGTACTCGCGCAGCCCGGTCTGGGCGACCTCGCCGCCGAGTGCGCGGGCCATGGCCTGGAAGCCGTAGCAGATGCCCATGACGGGCACCCCGGCGTCGAACAGGGCGGGGTCGACGAACGGCGCACCCTCCGCGTACACGGAGGAGGGGCCGCCGGACAGGATGATCGCGGCCGGGTCCTTCGCGAGCATCTGCTCGACGGTGAAGGTGTGCGGGACGATCTCGGAGTACACCTTCGCCTCGCGCACGCGGCGCGCGATGAGCTGCGCGTACTGGGCGCCGAAGTCGACGACGAGCACGGGGCGGGGAGTCACGGGACCGGGGATGTCGGTGGCGGGAGTCGTCACCGTCCCAGGATAGTCGCGCCGGTGCGCCCGCCCGTGCGGGCCGTTCACCGATGGCAAGATGTCGGACGTGACTCCCGAGGACGCGAGCATTCCGCACAATCACGACCAAGACCACCACGACACCGGGCGATCGATGACGCGCGAGCAGCCTCGCTGGGAGCGCCGCCTGATCGGCCGAGCGTCGACCGTCGAGCAGGCCTGGTGGAGGTTCCTGCTCGATCAGCTCGTCGTGGCCTCGATCCTCTGGGGTGCGTTCGGCACTGGCGCCGCGACGTGGTGGAAGGTCGCGGCCGTCGTCGTGGTCGTCCTCGGCGAGATCTCCTACGTCTGGTCGCTCGTCAACGCGTACCGCTACCGCCGCTAGGTCACCCGAGCCGCTCGCGCAGCTCGCGGGCCGCGGCCTCCGGGTCGTCGGCGCCGGTGATCGCGCGCACGACGACGACCCGCGTCGCCCCCGCTTCCGCGACCTCGGCCACGGTGTCCGCGTCGATGCCGCCGATCGCGAACCACGGCGTCGTGGGCCGCGACGCGGCGACCCGGCGCACGAGGTCGAGCCCGACGCCCGGACGGCCCGGCTTAGTCGGCGTCGCCCAGACGGGTCCCACGCAGAAGTAGTCCACGTCGGGGTCTGCGTCCGCGGCGGCGGCCTGGGCGTCGTCGTGCGTGGAGCGACCCAGCACGACGCCGGGCCCGACGAGCGACCGCGCGGCCCGCACGGGCAGGTCGTCCTGGCCCGTGTGCAGGACGGGCGCGCCGGTGAGCTGCGCGACGTCGGCCCGGTCGTTGACCGCCCAGAGCGCGCCGTGCCGCCCCGCGACGTCGGCCACCATCTCGCACAGCGCGAGCTCGTCGCGGGTGTCGAGCGAGCGGTCGCGGAGCTGGACGACGTCCACTCCCCCGCGCAGCGCGGCATCGAGGAACGCCTCGAGGTCGGCGAGGTCGCGGCCTCCCGGCCGGGCGTCCGTGCACAGGTACAACCGGGCGTCGGCGAGACGGGTGACGGGCGCGGACGACGAGGGGGCGGCCATGCGGCGCGAGTGTAGTGTGACGCGTGCACGGGAGCCCCTCCCGCCCGGTCGTCGAACCTCGACGCCGTCCGGGGCCGGGGCTGAGAGGACGCCGGCGGAGGCGTCGACCGTCGAACCTGCTCTGGGTCATGCCAGCGAAGGGAGCATCCTCGTGCCTGCCGTCCCCCCGCCGCGCTCACGCGTGCCCGACGTCCTCGTGGTCGGGGGCGGCGTCGTCGGGCTGACGTGCGCCTGGTACGCCGCCCGCACGGGCGCCCACGTGACCGTCCTCGACCCCGCTCCGGGCGACGGGGCCACCCACGCCGCCGCGGGGATGCTGGCGCCCGTGGGCGAGGCCGAGCCCGACGACGTCGCCGCCACCGCGCTGCACCTCGCGGGCGCCGCGCGCTGGCCGGGTTTCGCGCGCGAGCTGGCCGACGCGTCCGGTGCGGAGCCCGGGTTCGAGGCCGCCGGCACGCTGCTGGTCGGCTACGACGCCGGCGACCGCGACGACCTGCGCCGCGTCCTCGGCACGCACGAGACCGCCGGCCTGCGCTCCGCGTCGCTGACCGTCGCGGACGCCCGCCGCCTCGAGCCGGCCCTCGGGCCGGTCGCGGCCGCCGCGCTCGCTCCCGACGACCACCGCGCGGACCCGCGTGCCACCCACCGGGCGCTCACCGTGGCCCTCGCCACCGCCGGGGCGCGGCGGGTGCGCGCCGCCGCCACGCGGCTCGTCCTCGACGGGAGCCGCGTGGTGGGCGCCGTCGACGACGCCGGGCACCTCCACCGCGCGGGGCTCACCGTCCTCGCCGCGGGCATGGGATCGGTGGCGCTCACCACCCTCCACGAAGCCCCGGACGCACCGCACGTGCCCGTCCCGGTGCGCGGCGTCGTCGGGCAGACCGTACGGCTCGAGGCGGGCCCCGACCTCGGGCTCACGCGGACCGTGCGGGGCCGGGTCCAGGGCCGGCCGGTCTACGTCGTGCCGCGAGCGCCGCGCCCTGACGGGACGCGCGAGGTCGTCGTCGGGGCGACGACCGAGGAGACCGCGGACGTCCGCCGCCCGCGCACCGGGGGCACCTTCGCGCTGCTGCGCGACGCCCGCGCGCTCGTCCCCGCGCTCGACGAGACCACGCTCGTCGACGTGACGCAGCGCGCCCGCCCGACGACACCCGACGGCCGCCCGCTCGTCGGGCCGTCCGGCGTGCCGGGGCTGTGGCTCGCGACGGGGCACGGCCGCAACGGCGTGCTCCTCGCGCCGATCACGGGCGCCGCGCTGGCCGCCGAGCTCACGGGCCGTTCCCCGGCCGACGCCGTCGCCCTCGCTGCCGCCGCGCCGGCCCGGTTCGCGGGCCGCGGCCGTTCCCTCACCCTCGAGCACGACAGGAGGACCGCATGACCCCGCCGCCCCCGGCGCGCACCGCGCCCGCCCCCACGACCCTCGTCAACGGCGAGCCGTACCCCCTCGACGGCGCCTTGCCGGTCGCCGACCTGGTGGCCCGGCTCGTCCCCGCGTTCGCGGCGGACCGCACGGCCCGCGGGATCGCCGTCGCGGTGGACGACGCCGTCGTGCCCCGGAGCCTCTGGGAGACGACCGCGGTGCTCCCGGGCGCCCGGGTCGAGGTCGTGGGGGCGGTGCAGGGTGGCTGACACGCTCACGATCGCGGGGACCCCGCTGCGGTCCCGGCTCGTCATGGGGACCGGCGGTGCGTCGAGCCTGCTCGCGCTCGAGGACGCGCTCGTCGCGTCCGGCACCGAGCTGACGACGGTCGCCCTGCGCCGGTTCGCGCCGACGCCGGCGGGCGCGGACAGGTCCGGCGACCACGGTGTCTGGTCGCTGCTCGAGCGCCTCGGCATCCGCGCCCTGCCCAACACCGCCGGCTGCTTCACCGCGCGCGACGCCGTGCTCACCGCCCGGCTCGGGCGCGAGGCCTGCGGCACCGACTGGGTCAAGCTCGAGGTGATCGCCGACGACGTGACGCTGCTCCCCGACCCCGTCGGCCTGCTCGAGGCCGCGGAGACCCTCGTGCGCGAGGGCTTCGTCGTCCTGCCCTACACGAACGACGACCCCGTGCTCGCGCGCCGCCTCGAGGACGTCGGCTGCGCGGCCGTCATGCCCCTGGGCTCCCCCATCGGCTCGGGGCTCGGGGTCGCGAACCCGCGGAACATCGAGGCCATCGCCGCCCGGGCCGGCGTGCCCGTGATCCTCGACGCCGGGGTGGGGACGGCGTCCGACGCGGCGCTCGCGATGGAGCTCGGGTGCGACGGCGTGCTGCTCGCCACGGCCGTCACGCGCGCGACCGACCCCGTGCGCATGGCGCGCGCCATGCGGCTCGCGGTCCAGGCCGGCCACGACGCCGCGCGCGCCGGCCGGGTGCCACGGCGCGAGCAGGCGCTCGCGTCGTCGCCCGTGGACGGCGTCGTGCGGGCGGGAAACCTGGACCTGGCGTTGTAGCGCCGGGAGAGCGAAGCGGTCCGGCGGGGGCTACGGTGACGCCGTGCCGACCACCGTGCCCTCCGCCCACGACGCCCGGGCCACCGCTTCCGCTGTCAAGGCCAGCACCCCGATGCGCGCTGCGGCTCGCGTCGGCTTCGCCGCCGCCGGCCTCGTCCACATCCTGATCGGGGTCGTCGCCCTGCGGATCGCGTTCGGGGGGAGCGGGTCGGCCGACCCGAGCGGGGCCCTCGCCACGCTCCGGAGACAGCCCGGCGGCCCGGTCCTGCTCTGGGTGATCATGGTCGCCCTGTTCGCGCTCGGGCTGTTCCTCCTGCTCGAGGCCGCCCTGGTGCGCGGCGGCGACCGGGACGCCTGGATGCGGCGCGTCAAGCAGGCCAGCAAGGGGTTCGCCTACCTCGCGGTCGGCGGCAGCGCCTACGGCGTCGCACGGAGCCACCAGTCGAGCAACAAGGGCACGACGCGGACCTGGAGCGCGCGCCTCCTCGACGCGCCCGGCGGTCGCGCGCTCCTCCTCGCCGTCGCGCTGGTGGTGCTCGGCGTGGCCATCTACTTCGTGGCGAAGGGCGTGCGCGCCACGTTCCGCGAGGACATCAGGGTCCCCGGGGGCACCCGGGGGCGTGCCGTCATGGCGCTCGGACGGACCGGCTACGTCGCCAAGGGCGTCGCGCTGGCCGTCGTGGCCGTCCTGACGGGGGTGGCCGCCGTCACGGCGGACGCCCGGAAGTCGGAAGGGCTCGACGGGGCTCTCAAGTCGCTCGCAGCCCTGCCCGCGGGCGTCGTCCTGCTGGCCGTCGTCGCCCTCGGCCTGATCGCGTACGGGGTCTACTTCTTCGCCCGCGCGCGCTACGCCCGACTCTGACGGGTCAGCGCGCCGCAGCAGCGGGGCGGGCGCGCCACGCGAGCAGGCCCCCGTCGACGACGCGGGCGTCCACCCCGACCGCGCGCGCGGCCTCGGTGACCCGCTCGGCGCGCGGGCCGGCCTTGCACAGCACCGCCACGACCGCGTCGCGCGGCAGCCCCGCGAGCGCCGCGTCCGCGTCCCCGGCGACGACCCGCCCGAAGGGCAGGTGGCGGACGTCGGCGTCGGCGGCCGGGTCGAAGGGCTCGGTGGCGAGCTCCCAGTCCTCGCGCACGTCGAGCACGACGACGCCGCCGCGCGTCAGGCGGTCGGCGAGCTCGCCGACGTCCATCCGGTCAGCGGCGGCCGCGGGCTCCGGGAGGGCGCACGCGACGGGCTCGGGCTCGGCGAGCGCGGTCACGGGCGTGCGGGCGGGGTCGGCGCGGACGGTGAGGTAGCGCCACTCGCCGTCGAGCGCGTCGTAGACGGCGAGGCGTCCGAGCAGCGTGCGCCCGACGCCGGTGACGAGCTTGATCACCTCGGTCGCCATCGCGGTCCCCACGGTCCCGCACACGACGCCGAACACGCCGGCCGTCGCACAGTCGGGCACGGTGCCGGGCGGCGGGGGCTCGGGGAAGACGTCCCGGTAGGTGACGCCGTCGACCTCGCCCACGCCCCGCGCACTGAACACGGCGACCTGCCCCGAGTACTGGTGGATCGCGCCCCAGACGACGGGGACGCCGGCGAGCTCGGCGGCGTCGGAGACGAGGTAGCGCGCCTCGAACGAGTCCGTCCCGTCGACGACGACGTCGTACCGGGCGAGCAGGTCGAGCGCGTTGGTCGCGTCGAGCCGGAAGGCGTGCTCCTCGACGCGGACGTGCGGGTTGACGCGCGCGACCGCCTCGCGCGCGGACGACACCTTGGGCCGTCCCACCTGCGCGTCGCCGTGGATCACCTGGCGGTGGAGGTTGGAGGTGTCGACGACGTCGTCGTCGACGATCCCGAGCGTGCCGACGCCGGCCGCCGCGAGGTAGAGCAGCACCGGGCTGCCGAGCCCGCCCGCCCCGACGACGAGCACGCGCGCGTCTCGCAGGCGCCGCTGCCCGGGCACGCCGACGCCCGGCAGCGCGAGCTGCCGGGCGTAGCGTGCGAGCTCGGCCGTCGTCATCTCGTCGTCGGCCATGCGCTCTCCGTCCGTCGGCTCAGATGCGTGCCCGACGGCCGCCGCGCCCGGCGTAGAGCGAGACGAACAGCGCCGCGAGGGCCACCTGGATCACGAGCTGGATCCAGTCGATGCCCTCAGTGTGCCGCACGTGGAGCCAGCCGGCGACGATCGCGCCCAGGAACGCCGCCACCATCCCGATGAGGATGGTCGCGAGGATGGAGATGTTCTGGCGTCCCCGGGCGAACAGCCTGCCCAGAGCGCCGATGACGAGCCCGACGACGATCGCGTAGATGATCCCGGTGAGGGTGATCGTGACCATGTGCTTCTCCCGCCTGTGAGGTTCCCCTGCGGACGAGGAACCATCATGCGGGCGAACCGGTACGTACGCCTGTTGTCAGGAAAGTCGGGCGCGACGGGCGGTCGTCGTCAGACGCCGTACTGGTCCGCGAGCACCTGGAGCTTGGCCTCGGCGTCGCGGTGCACCTGCTTCTCGACGATGAAGCTCATCACGGGGACGACACCGGCGAGGACCTGGGCGACGAGCCGCCCGAACGTCCAGCGCATCTTGGACCAGAGGTCGACGACGGTCACCAGGTAGATCACGTAGATCCAGCCGTGCGCGAAGGGGATCCAGCGGATCGCGTCCTCCCACGACACCTTGACGACGTAGTTGAGGATCAGCTCGACGCACAGGAGCAGGAGCATGACGCCGGTGACGATCGCCATCACGCGGTAGCGGGCGAGGGCGCCGCGCGCCTTGCGGATCGCGGTGCGGGCCGCCTCGGCCTGCTCGGACGTCGCGGCGGGCGCGCCGCCCGGGGTCGACGGGCCGGACGTGCTCGGGCTCGCGGGGGTGGTCATGCGGGGCCTGCCTCGGGCTTCGCGTCACGCACACGACGGTGCGCGGCTGGGCGTGCGCTGTGGGAAAAACCGTGGGCCTCGTGTGGGGGGCCCGACCTAATGTTACGAGGTGCGAACCCTCCCCCTTCCCGACCCGGGCACACCCCCGCTCGGATCCCCGGCACGCGCCCTGTGGTGGCAGGCGTGGCGTCAGCGCTGGATCCTGCTCGCGTCGCTGGTCGCGGGCACCGCGACCATGGTCTCCCAGGCCCTCACCCCTCTGTTCATCGGCCGCGCGCTGGACGACGGCCTGACGCACGGGTTCGGTTCCCAGCTGCTCGGCTGGTGCGCGATCATGCTGGTCAACGGCGCGGTGATGGTGGTCGGTGGCGCGTTCAGCCACCGGTTCGACGTGCAGAACTGGCTGCGCGCCTCGTTCTCGTTCTCGCAGCGGGTCGGCTACAAGGCGTCCCGCACCGGGCACCGCATCACGCAGAAGCTCCCGACGGGCGAGGTCGTCTCGGCCGTGGCCAACGACGCGCTGCGCATCGGCGACGTCTTCGCGATGGCCGGCCGGTTCGTCGGCGGCGTGCTCGCCTACGTGACGGTCGCCGTCGTCATGTGCACGCAGTCGCTCAAGCTCGGCCTCGTCGTCGTGGTCGGCCTGCCCGTCGTGGCGGGGATCATGGCGCTGCTCGTGAAGCCGCTCCAGTCGCGCCAGGCCACGCAGCGCGAGGCCCAGGGCCACCTGACGGCGCTCGGCGCCGACACCGTCTCGGGCCTGCGCATCCTGCGCGGGATCGGCGGCGAGGAGGTCTTCACGGGCCGCTACGCCGAGCAGTCGCAGAAGGTGCGCCGCGAGGGCGTGCGCGTCGCGACCGTCCAGTCGGTGTTCGACGGCCTCCAGGTGCTGCTGCCGGGCCTGCTCGTCGCGCTCGTGCTCTGGCTCGGGGCGCACGCGGCGGTCGCCGGCGAGATCACGCCGGGCGAGCTCGTGACCTTCTACGCCTACGCGGCGTTCCTGTCGTGGCCGCTGCAGCTCGCGACCCAGATGCTCCAGATGACGACGCGCGGCCTCATCTCGGCGGGCAAGGTCCAGGCCGTCCTGGGGACGCAGTCCGCGACGGAGTCCGCCGACGCCGTCACGCACGCCCCCGAGCCTGGCTCCGAGCTCGTCGACGAGGCGAGCGGGCTGCGGCTCGAGCCGGGCCGCGTCGTCGGGCTCGTGAGCGCGGACCCGGATGCCGCGGCGCGCGTCGCCACCCGCCTCGGCCGGTTCGACGACGAGGACGAGGCCGACACGCCCGTCCGCCTGGGCGGCGTGCGGCTCACCGACCTCGACAAGGACGAGGTGCGCCACCGCATCGTCGTGTCCGAGGCGACCACGCACCTGTTCTCGGGCGTGCTCGGCGAGGAGCTCGACGCGCGCGGCCGCGCGACCGAGGAGGACCTGCTCGCGGCGATGATGGTCGCCGACGCGCAGGACGTCCTCGACTCCGTGCCCGGCGGCCTGACCGGCGAGCTGCCCGAGAAGGGCCGGTCGCTGTCCGGCGGCCAGCGACAGCGCGTCGCGCTCGCCCGCGCCCTGCTCACCGACCCCGAGGTCCTCGTGCTCGTCGAGCCGACCAGCGCGGTCGACGCGCACACCGAGGCGCGGATCGCCGAGCGGGTCGCCGAGGTCCGGCGCGGGCGTACCACGCTCGTCGTCACCGCGAGCCCGCTCGTGCTCGACCACGTCGACGAGGTCGTGCTCCTCGAGGACGGGCTCGTGACCACCCACGGCACCCACGCCGACCTGCTCGGCCGCGGCGACGCCGCGGCGGCGCGCTACCGCGCCGTCGTCGGGCGTGGCATGGCCGACGACTCCTCGCAGGAGCCCGAGGACCCGGCCCGCCTGCAGACCACCGGAGGGACCCGATGACCGCCACCGTCCTGCCCATCGCGGACGGCGCCACCACCCGCCGCGCGACCGTCGCGCTGCTGCGCGCCCACGGCCGCGCCCTGACGCGCGTCGTCGTGCTCCACACGGTCGCCGCCGTCGCGGGCCTCGTCGGGCCGTGGCTGCTCGGCCGCATCGTCGACGACGTCACGGGCGGCACCACGGACACCGCGGTCGACCGCATGGTCGCCGTGCTGCTCGGTGCCGTGCTCCTGCAGGCCGTCGTGATCCGGTTCGCCCAGCAGGCGTCCATGGTCCTCGGCGAGCAGGTCTTCGCCGAGCTCCGCGAGGAGTTCATGGACACGGTCACGCGGCTCCCGCTGTCGACCGTGGAGCGCGCCGGGACGGGCGACCTCGTCGCCCGCACGACCAACGACGTCAACCGGCTCCAGCACGCCGTCCGCTTCGGGGTGCCGCGCATCATGGTGTGCGTCGTGACGATCGTCCTCACGCTCGTCGCGTCCTTCATCGTGGCGCCGCTCGTGTCCCTGGGGCTGCTCGTCGGCGTCCCGGCGATCGTCGTGGCGACGCGCTGGTACCTGCACCGCGCGACGCCCGGGTACCTGCGGGAGTCGGCGGCGTACGCGACCGTCAACGGCACCATCACCGAGGCCGTCGAGGGCGCCCGGACCACCGACGCGCTGCACCTGGGCGCGCGGATGCGTCGCCGCGTCGACCGCAACCTCCGCGAGGCCTTCGAGGCCGAGCGGTACACGCTGCGGCTGCGCACCGTCCTCATCCCGTCGGTCGACGCCGCGTTCGCGTTCGCGCCCGTCGCCGTGCTGCTGTGGGGCGGGTGGCTGCTGTCGCAGGGCCACACGTCGGTCGGCGCCGTCACGAGCGTCGTGGCGTTCGGCATGCAGCTCGGCGGCCCGGTCTTCGACCTCATCTTCTGGCTCGACGAGCTCCAGGTCGCCGGCGTCTCCCTGTCGCGCGTCATCGGCGTGCGGCTCGTCGACCAGGACCGCGAGGCCGGCACCGCCGTCCCCGCGGACGAGCACGTCGTCGGGACGCAGGTCCGCTACGCCTACCGCGAGGGCCACGACGTCCTGCACGACGTGGACCTCGACCTGCGGGTCGGCGAGCGCCTCGCGATCGTCGGGCCGTCGGGTGCCGGGAAGTCGACGCTCGGCCGGATGCTCGCCGGCATCCACCCGCCCACCGGCGGGTCGGTCACCGTCGGCGGGGTCCCGCTCGTCGAGCTGCCGCTCGAGGACCTGCGCCGCCACGTCGCGCTCGTGACCCAGGAGCACCACGTGTTCGTCGGGACGCTCGCCGACAACCTGCGCCTCGCCGACACCACGGCGACCGACGAGCAGCTGCTCGACGCCCTCGAGGCCGTCGACGCCCGCACCTGGGCCGAGGCGCTCCCCGAGGGGCTCGCCACCGCCGTCGGCTCCGGCGGGCACGCGCTCAGCCCCGCGCAGGCGCAGCAGATCGCGCTCGCCCGGCTCGTCCTGCTCGACCCGCACACGCTCGTGCTCGACGAGGCGACGTCCCTGCTCGACCCGCGCGCCGCCCGGCACCTCGAGCGCTCGCTCAACGGCGTGCTCGAAGGGCGGACCGTCGTGGCGATCGCGCACCGGCTCCACACCGCGCACGACGCCGACCGCGTGGCCGTGGTCGACGGCGGCCGGATCACCGAGATCGGGCCGCACGACGACCTCGTCGCCGCGGGCGGGGACTACGCGAAGCTGTGGCACTCGTGGCAGCACGAGTAGTCGTGCTGGTCTGACTCGGCCGGGCTGGCTCCCCGCATCGCCGACTGCCGAGTCGCCGGAATCTGCTGTATCACCAGCCGGTGGGCAGCAGATTCCGGAGGTTCGGCGGCGGGGCGGCGCGCACGGGAGAATGCTGCCCGTGACCCGGTACGCCTTCCTCGTCTCCCCGTCGCACAACCGCGTGTACGCGCAGGCAGCGCCAGCGCTCGCCGTCGCCGAGATGGCGGTGCTGGCCGAGCGCGCCTTCGAGGGGCGGCTCCGCGACGTCGGGACGACGACGCTCGGCGGGCTCCCCTACGTGACGTTCACGCTCGACGACGCCGCCCGGCCCGACACGGCCGGCACCGACCTCGCGCTGCTGTCGGCGCTGTCGTCGGCGTACGCGCTGTTCGTCGTGGACGGTGACGGGGACGACGCGACGCTGCGGCCGGTGACGCGGGCGGCCGTCGACCTGTTCGACTCGGACCTGCTGACCGTGCAGAAGTACGCCGGGAAGACCAACGAGGACTTCACTCGCCTGCTCGTCAACGTCACGGTCGCGGCGACGGACCGCCCCCGCGACCTCGCCGGCCCCTGGACCACGCGCCCCGACGGGGCCCGGCGCCGGCTGCGGGTCCTCGACCCGATGGCCGGGCGCGGCACCACCCTCAACCAGGCGCTCGTCCGCGGCTGGGACGCGGCGGGCGTCGACGTCGACCAGAAGGACGTCGAGGCGTACGCGACGTTCCTGCGGACCTGGCTCAAGAACCACCGGCTCAAGCACACGGCCGGGCTCTCGACCGTGCGCCGGGACGGCAGGAGCCTCGGCCGCCGGTTCGAGGCGACGGTCGGCGCCACCGCGGACGAGTACCGCGCGGGCGACACGATCGCCGTCGAGCTCGTCAACGCGGACACCGTGCGCGCGGCCGACCTCTTCCCCGCGGGGCACTTCGACGCGATCGTCACGGACGCGCCGTACGGGGTCCAGCACGGCAACCGCGCGTCGGGCACGCGCGGCGCAGGCGGGCGGTCCACCCCGCACGACGAGCTGACCCGCTCCCCCGTCCCCCTGCTCACCAAGGCGCTCCCCGGCTGGGTCCGGCTGCTGCGCCGGGGCGGCGCCGTCGGGATCTCGTGGAACGTCCGGGTCGCGCCGCGGGCCGCGCTCGAGGACGTGCTCCGGGACGCAGGGCTCGAGGTGCTCGGCGACGTCCGCGACGACGCGGCGCCCGACCCGTGGCACGGGTTCGAGCACCGCGTCGACCAGGCGATCCAGCGCGACCTCGTCGTGGCGCGCAAGCCGCGCTGAGCGCGCGCCCCGCCTGCCGCGACGGGATCAGGCGGACGCCGGCTGGAGCTCCGGCTCAGCCGTCTCCTCGTCGTCGGCGTGCTCCTCGGTCGATCGCGAGTTCGTCAGCGTCGAGGCGCCGAAGGCGGCCAAGACCCCGACGACGACGGCCAGCACGACGTAGGTGACGCGCTCGCCGTGGAAGAACGACGCGATCAGCTCGTTGCTCCAGGCCCCCGGAGGGAGCTGGCTCGCGACGAGGGTCGCGATGAGCGTCCCGACGACCGCCGTCCCGACGCTCGTGCCGACCTCCTGGGCGGTGTCGTTGAGTGCCGTGCCCATCGACGTGCGGTTGGCGGGCATCTCGTCCACGAGGGCCACGGCGCACACGGTCATCACCGTGCGCAGGCCGACGGTCATGACGACCATGGCGAGGGCGATCACGAGGTAGCCGTGCTCCACGCCGTACGCCATGCCGCCCACGCCCGCGGCCAGGAAGGCCGCGCCGACGAGGCAGGCGACGCGGTGCCCGAAGCGGGAGACCAGCCACTCCGAGAACGGGGTCGCGCCGAGCATCGTGAGGATCATCGGCAGGTTCGCGAGGCCGGCCTTGACGGGGCTCCAGCCCCAGGCGTACTGAAAGTGCAGGACGAGCCCGAACATGATCCCGGCCATCGCGACCGCGGTGCCGACCTGCGCGATCGACGCACCGCGCACGGTGCCGTTCCGGAACAGCGTGAGGTCGAGCATCGGGGCGGGGGTGCGACGCTCGCGCAGGACGAACAGCACCGCGGCGAGGACCGCGCCGGCGACGCAGCCCAGCGTGATCGCGGAGAGCCAGCCGTGCTGGACGCCGCTCGTCAGCGCGTAGCAGCCGAGGCCGATGGTCGCGATGCTGAGAGCAGCGCCCGGCAGGTCGAGCTTGTCGTCGGTCAGGCCGTCCTTGGTGTCGGCGGCGACCCCGAGCCGCACGCCGATCCACGCGATCAGCGCGATCGGGAAGTTCACGAGGAGGAGCCACTGCCACGCGACGTGAGCGAGCGCGGTGCCGCCGAGCAGCGGGCCGAGGATGAAGCCGGACATGCCGACGACCATCATCACCGTGATGGCCCGCATCCGGAGGGCCTTGTCGTCGAAGAGACGGAACACCAGGGAGTTCGTCACGGGCGCCATGGCGGCGGCGGCCAGGCCCAGCAGGGCGCGCAGCGTGATGAGCTCGCCGCTCGTGGACACCGCGGCCGCGCCGAGGCTGATGATGCCGAACGCGGCGAGACCGACGAGCAGCACGCGACGGCGCCCGAACCGGTCGGCGATCGAGCCGGCCGTGAGGAGGAGCCCACCGAACGTGAGCGAGTACGCGCCGCTGACCCACTGCAGCGCGGTGGTGCTGCTGCCGAGGTCGCGCCCGATCGTGGGCAGCGCGATCGACATGAGCGTGTTGTCGACCATCTCGACGAAGAAGGCCAGGCAGAGTGCCGCCATCGGGATCCAGGCGGCCCGGAGGGACGAGTAGGTGCGCGACGTGGCGGGTCGCGGCTGAAGTTCGGTCGTGGTCATGCAGACGATGGTCGTCGGGTGCGTTGACACCCCGCTGACGCGGGCCTGCCGCCGCTGACATCTCGCTGACAGCGCGGCCCGGGCGCCCCCGAGACGGGCTCAGCGCTTGGCTGGGAGGCCCGCGATGCCGTCCTCGCCGCGACGGACGCGCACCTTGCGGCCGGGCGGCGCCGCGGGCGCGGGGCCGTCCGCCGCCGCGAGCGCGGCGTTCTCGTGGTCGCGCTGGTCGCGGACGATCCTCCACCACACGAACACGGCGAAGACGGCGAAGAGCCACCACTGGAACGCGTACGACATGCTCTGCAGGTTCACGTCGCCCGAGCCCTCGACCTTCGGCCGCGGCAGGACGGCGACCGCGGCGGCGGCTGCCGGTTCGGAGTCGCGCAGCACCACGTACCCGCTGTAGATCGGGCCGCCCCACCGGTTCGCGAGCTGCGCGGACGACACCGAGTCGACCTGCCCGTCGGGCAGCGTGTGCCCGGCACCGTTCGTCGCCTCCGAGGCCTGCAGGTAGCCGTTCACGCGGACCGTGCCCGACGGCGCCGCCGGCGCATCCGCGGGTGTCGCCACCCAGCCGCGCACCACGGGGACCACGGGCGCGCCGCCCGAGAGCCCGCGCCACGACGCGCCCTGCGTGCCGTCGTCGGACACGCGCAGCGGGGTGAGCACGAGGTAGCCGGTGCGGCCGCCCAGGGCACGGCCCGGGACGAGGACCTGGCCGTCGGCCTCGTACGTCCCCTGGACCCACACGAGGTCGCCGACGAGCTTGCCCGTGAACGTCGTCTGCGGCGCGAGCACGGTGCCGAGGCCCTCGGGCCCGCGTGCCTCCTCGGACGCGAGCTTGGCGTCGAGCTCCTTCTGCTGCGCGGCGTCGCCGCGCGCGTACGCACGGTCGAGCTGCCAGGCGCCGAGGCTCCCGCACAGGGCCGCGAACGCGAGCAGGACGGCGAGGAGCCCGATCATCCGAGGCCGGCGGGCCACGCTGCCCCATGTCACGGGTCCGACGACGCGCGGGGGCCGCCCGGGCCGCTGGGGCGCGGGCGAGGGCGCGCCGGGGGCGGCCGGCGTCGTCGGGAGTGCCGGGGAGACCACGCCACCACGGTAGCGGCGCTGCCTGGGAGAACCTGTCCGGCGGGTGCGGTGCGGGCCGCCCCGCAGCGTCGGGTTCGTCACGTGCGCCCGACGCGCGGCGGCAGGCCCCGTGCGATGGAATGAGGGCACCATCAGCACAGCCCTGAGGAGTGTGTGATCGATGTCCTCCTGGACCGCCCTTCCGGACCACACCGTGAGCGACGACACGGTCGCTCGGATCGACCGGTGGTGGCGCGCCGCGAACTACATGTCCGTGGGTCAGATCTACCTGCTGGACAACCCGCTCCTGCGGCGGCCGCTGACTCGTGACGACGTCAAGCCGCGCCTGCTCGGCCACTGGGGCACCACGCCGGGCCTGAACTTCCTCTACGCGCACCTCAACCGCGCGATCGCGCAGCGGCAGCAGTCGACCATCTACGTCGCCGGCCCCGGCCACGGCGGTCCCGGTCTGGTCGCGAGCACGTACCTCGACGGCACCTACTCGGAGCTCTACTCGGACATCACTGAGGACGAGGAGGGCCTGCGCAAGCTGTTCCGCCAGTTCTCCTTCCCGGGCGGCATCCCGTCGCACGTGGCGCCGGAGACGCCGGGCTCGATCCACGAGGGCGGCGAGCTCGGCTACGCGCTGTCGCACGCGTACGGCGCCGCGTTCGACAACCCCGACCTGCTGGTCGCCGCGGTCGTCGGCGACGGCGAGGCCGAGACCGGCCCGCTCGCGACGAGCTGGCACTCCAACAAGCTGCTCAACCCCGCGCACGACGGCGTCGTCCTGCCGATCCTGCACCTCAACGGGTACAAGATCGCGAACCCCACGATCCTCGACCGGATCGGGCAGGAGGAGCTCGAGTCGCTCCTCACCGGGTACGGGCACAAGGTCCACTGGTTCGAGGTGGCCGACGAGTCCGACGAGCCGTTCGAAAGCATCCACCGGCGCTTCGCTGAGACGCTCGACGAGGTGCTCGACGAGATCGCGGCGATCAAGGCAGAGGCAGCACGGCAGGGCGAGGCCGGCGAGGACGTCACGCGCCCCGCGTGGCCGATGATCGTGTTCCGGACCCCCAAGGGCTGGACGGGCCCCGAGTACATCGACGGCAAGAAGACCGTCGGCTCGTGGCGCGCCCACCAGGTGCCGCTCGCGAACGCGCGGGACACGCCCGAGCACCTCAAGGTCCTCGAGGACTGGCTGCGGTCGTACCGCGCGGAGGAGCTCTTCGACGACGACGGCGCGATCGACGGCGACATCCGCGAGCTGGCGCCCGCGGGCGACCTGCGGATGAGCGCCAACCCGCACGCCAACGGCGGGATCCTCCTGCGCGACCTGCGGCTGCCCGACTTCCGCGACTTCGCCGTCGACGTGCCGAAGCCGGGGTCCGGCGTCGTCGAGGCGCCGCGCGTCCTCGGCGAGTTCCTCACCGAGGTGATCCGCCGCAACCCGGACAACTTCCGGATCTTCGGCCCGGACGAGACCGCGTCGAACCGGCTGCAGGCCGTCTACGACGTGACCGGCAAGCAGTGGAACGCCGACTACTTCTCCCCCGAGGTCGACGAGCACCTGGTGCGCGTCGGGCGCGTCATGGAGCAGCTGTCCGAGCACCAGTGCCAGGGCTGGCTCGAGGGCTACCTGCTGACCGGGCGGCACGGCCTGTTCACCAGCTACGAGGCCTTCATCCACATCGTCGACTCGATGTTCAACCAGCACGCCAAGTGGCTCAAGGTCACCAACCACATCCCGTGGCGGCGCCCGATCGCGAGCCTCAACTACCTGCTCTCCAGCCACGTGTGGCGCCAGGACCACAACGGCTTCAGCCACCAGGACCCCGGCTTCATCGACCACGTGGTGAACAAGAAGGCCGAGGTCGTGCGGGTCTACCTGCCGCCGGACGCCAACACGCTCCTGTCGACGTACGACCACTGCCTGCGCAGCCGGCAGTACGTCAACGTCGTGGTCGCGGGCAAGCAGCCGGCCCCGCAGTTCCTGTCCATGGAGCAGGCGGTCGCGCACTGCACGCGCGGCCTCGGGATCTGGGACTGGGCCGGCACCGAGACCGAGGGCGAGGAGCCCGACGTCGTGCTGGGCTGCGCGGGCGACGTCCCGACGCTCGAGGTGCTGGCCGCCGCCGAGATCCTGCGCACGCGCATCCCCGACCTGCGGGTCCGGGTGGTGAACGTCGTCGACCTCATGCGCCTGCAGGACGAGAAGGAGCACCCGCACGGGCTCTCCGACAAGGACTACGACACCCTGTTCACCCGCGACAAGCCGGTCATCTTCGCCTACCACGGCTACCCGTGGCTCATCCACCGCCTCACGTACCGCCGCACGGGCCACGCGAACCTCCACGTGCGCGGGTACAAGGAGGAGGGCACCACGACGACGCCGTTCGACATGGTCATGCTCAACGACCTCGACCGGTTCCACCTGGTCATCGACGTCATCGACCGCGTCCCGGGCCTCGCGTCGCGGTACGCCGGCCTGCGGCAGGAGATGCAGGACAAGCGCCTCGAGGCCCGCCAGTACACGCGCGAGCACGGCGACGATCTGCCCGAGGTGCGCGACTGGGTGTGGCCCGACGCGCAGGACCTCTCGGACGCCGGCCAGGTCGACGCGACGATCGGGACGGGCGGCGACAACGAGTAGCCCCACCGAGCCGAGCGAGCGGGCCCGGCGTCGAGCCAGCGGAGCGTGCCCGCTTGCTCGACGC
>NZ_JBHUWD010000034.1:0-60102 GCF_042670205.1 Luteimicrobium sp. NPDC057192
CGCCATGTCGGAGCGCTCCAGGAAGCGCGCGATCTCGCGGTCGTTCGACAGACCGCCGGCCACATCGGTGTCGATGAGGCGCCGCAGCACGGCCGTCTTGCGGGCGCCGTCGTCGTGCGCGCGGGGTGCGTCAGCCGCGCGGGACGTTGGCGACGCCGTCGGGCAGGAAGCGCTTGCCGAGGACGCGCTCGGAGTAGCCCGTGCGGTCCAGGTAGGGCGTGATCCCGCCGAGGTGGAAGGGCCACCCGGCGCCGAGGATCATGCAGAGGTCGATCTGCTGCGGGCCGGCGACGACGCCCTCGTCGAGCATGAGCCCGATCTCGCTGGTGAGGGCGGTGAGGGTCGCGTCGAGGACGCCGGCGGCGTCGAGCGCCTCGTCCGTCCGGGTGGTGCCGTCGCCGTCGAAGACCGCCTGGATCTCGGGGTTGACAGGCTTCGGGAGTCCCTTGGCGGGGGCGTCGAGGACGACGCGGGTCCCGTCGGCGACGAGCTTCTCGAGTCCGGGGGAGACGGGGAAGCGGTCGCCGAGGTCCTCGCGCAGCGACTGCAGCACGTGCAGGCCGACGGCGGGGCCGACGAGGTCGAACAGCTCGAACGTCGGCATGGGGAAGCCGAGGGGGTCGGTGGCGTGGTCGGCCACGTCGACGGGCGTCCCGTTCTCGACCGCCTCGACGATCTTGCCCATGACGAGCACGAGGAGCCGGTTGACGACGAAGCCGGGACGGTCCTTGACGAGCACGGACGTCTTGCGGAGCTTCTTGGTGACGGCGAACGCGGTCGCGAGGGCCTCGTCGGACGTCTTCTCGGCGTGGATGACCTCGACGAGCGGCATCGCGGCGACCGGGTTGAAGAAGTGGATCCCGACGACGCGCTCGGGGTGCTGCAGGTCGGCCGCCATCTCGGTGATCGACAGCGCGGAGGTGTTGGTCGCGAGGATGGTCTCGGGGGACACGATGCCCTCGAGCTCCGCGAAGACCTTCTTCTTGAGCCCGAGCACCTCGGTGACGGCCTCGATGACGAAGTCGCAGCTCGCGAAGTCCTGGACGTCCGTCGTGCCGTGCACCTGGGCGGTGATCCGTGCGGCCGTGTCCTTGGACATGCGCCCCGTCGACACGAGGCGCGCGAGCTGGGACTGGACGAACCCGAGGCCCTTGTCGACGCGCTCCTGGTCGATGTCGCGCATGACGACGGGCACCTGGAGGCGCTGGGCGAACAGCAGCGCGATCTGCGCCGCCATGAGCCCGGCGCCGACGATGCCGACCCGCGTGACGGGCCGCGCGAGCGACGCGTCGGGGGCGCCGGCGGGCTTCTTGCCGTGCGAGACGAGCTGGAACGCGTAGACGCTCGCCCGCATCTCGTCGGTCATGATGAGGTCGGCGAGCGCCTCGTCCTCGGCGGCGAAGGCCGTCGTCCGGTCGGAGTCGCGGGCCGCGGTGACGAGGTCCAGGGCCCGGTACGGGGCGGGGCGGGAGCCGTGGACGGTCGCGTCGAGGCGCTGGCGGGCGGCGTCGGTGACCGCCTTCCAGGTGGCCTCGTCGTCGAGGGGACGACGCTCCACGACGATCTCGCCGCGCAGGATCGCCGCGGTCCAGCGGATGGACTCCTCGAGGAAGTCGGCGGCGTCGAAGATGGCGTCGGCCAGGCCGATCTCGTAGGCCTCGGCGGCCTTGAAGGGCTTGTTCTGCGCGGGGCGCGTGAGGATGACGTCGAGCGCCTTCTGCACGCCGAGCAGGCGCGGCACGAGGTAGGCGCCGCCCCAGCCGGGGACGAGGCCGAGGCCGGTCTCGGGCAGGGCGATCGCGCCGGCGTCGGACGCGACGGTCCGGTAGTCGCAGTTGAGGGCGATCTCGAGGCCGCCGCCGAGGGCGACCCCGTTGATGTACGCGAAGGTCGGGACGCCGACCTCGGACAGCGCCCGGTACGCGGCGTGGCCACCCCGGCCGAGGGAGAGCGCGTCGTCGCGCGAGGTCACGGACGCGACCTGCGTGAGGTCGGCGCCCGCGGCGAGGAAGTACGGCTTGCCCGTCACGCCGACGGCGACGATCTCGCCGGCGGTCGCGCGCTCGTGCAGGCGCTCGACGACGGACTGGAGCTCGGCGATGCCCTGCGGGCCGAGGGTCGTGGGCTTGGTGTGGTCGAGCCCGTTGTCGAGGGTGACGAGGGCGAGCGTGCCGAGGTCGCCGGGGAGCGCGACGTCGCGCACGAGGAAGTGGGTGACCCGCTCGGCGCGGGGCGTGGTGGTGTCGGTCATCGGTGATCCGTCCCTGGTTCGAGTTCGTGGGGTGCGCAGTCAGCGGCGCGTGGCGTCGGAGTGGCCCGAGTAGTCGGCGTGGTTCGGGTTCTCCCAGATCACGGTGCCGCCCATGCCGAGGCCGACGCACATGGTCGTGATGCCGTACCTGACGTCGGTGTGCTGCTCGAACTCGCGGGCGAGCTGCGTCATGAGGCGCACGCCCGACGACGCGAGCGGGTGCCCGACGGCGATCGCGCCGCCGTACGGGTTCACGCGGGGGTCGTCGTCGTCGATCTTGAAGTGGTCGAGGAACGCGAGCACCTGGACGGCGAACGCCTCGTTGATCTCGAACAGGCCGATGTCGTCGATCGTGAGCGACGCCTTGGCGAGGGCCTTCTCGGTGGACGGGATCGGTCCGAAGCCCATGATCTCGGGGTCGACGCCCGCGAACGCGAACGACACCATCCGCATGCGCGGGGCCAGGCCGAGCTCGTCGGCGGTCTCGCCGGACGCGACGAGCGACATGGTCGCGCCGTCGGTCAGCGGGGACGCGTTGCCGGCGGTCACCCGGCCGCCCGGGCGGAACGGGGTCTTGAGGTTCGCGATCGCCTCGACCGTCGTGCCGGGGCGGGGGAGCTCGTCGGCGGTGGCGAGGCCCCACCCGAGCTCGGAGCGGACCGCGACGGGCACGAGGTCGGGCGCGATGTTGCCGTCCGCGAGCGCCTGGGCGTACCGGGCCTGGGACTGTACGCCGTAGGCGTCGGCGCGCTCCTTGGTCAGGTGCGGGAAGCGGTCGTGGAGGTTCTCGGCCGTGGCGCCCATGACGAGGGCGTCGCCCTCGACGAGGCGCTCGGTGAGGAAGCGGGGGTTGGGGTCCGCGTCGAAGCCCATGGGGTGGTGGCCCATGTGCTCGACGCCGCCTGCGAGGGCGACGTCCTGCATGCCGGCCATGATCCCGGACGCCGTGGTGGTGACGGCGGTCATCGCGCCCGCGCACATGCGGTCGATGGCGTAGCCGGGGACGGTCTTGGGGAGGCCGGAGAGCACGGCCACGGACCGGCCGAGGGTGAGGCCCTGGTCGCCCTGCTGCGTGGTCGCGGCGATCGCGACCTCGTCGATGCGCTCGGGCGGGAGCTCGGGGTGGCGGCGCAACAGCTCGCGCACGGTCTTGACGGCGAGGTCGTCGGCGCGGGTGCCGGCGTACAGGCCGTCGGGTCGGGCCTTGCCGAACGGGGTGCGTACGCCGTCGACGAAGACGACGTCACGCACGGTGGGGCGGGTGGAGGCGGTGGTCATTGCTTCTCCTGATCTGGACTGCGGTGTCCTGGGCGGTCCGTCGACGCGAGAAACACGATACCGCCAGTCCTAGGAAAGTCTACGCACACCAGCGCGCGCCGAGGTGACGTGCGCCACGGCGTTGTCGGTGCGGCGCACTACGGTGCGTGCATGACCGGCCGACAGCAGCCCTCGGGAGCGTCCGTGTCCTCCGTCGAGATCGAGCACCGGTTCGATGCTCCGCTCGACGTCGTCTGGCGTGCGTGGACGGATCCCGAGCGCGTGAGCAGGTGGTGGGGATCGGATCCTGACGGCGTCGTGACGTCCGCCGAGCTCGACGTCCGCGTCGGCGGCCGGTTCGAGATCTCGTTCCGGGACCCGAGCGGCGACGCGCACACGTCCCGCGGCGAGTACCTCCGCGTCGAGGAGCCGAGGGTCCTGGACTTCACGTGGTCGTGGGAGTCCGAGCCGGGCGCCCAGTCACGGGTGACGGTGGAGCTCGCGCGTGCCGGCGACGCCACCGCGATGCGGTTCGTCCACGGCGAGCTGGTCGGGGTCTCGGCGCACGACTACGCCCCCGGGTGGCGCAGGACGTTCGGCAAGCTGGACGCCGTCCTGGCCGACGAGCGGTGACGACGACGGCGGCGCACCCCGGGTGGGGAGCGCCGCCGTCGGAGGAGCGGGGAAGGTCAGCCGCGAACCTTGCGCACCGCCTTCTTGGCGAGGGGGAGCGCCTTGTTCCACATGCTGTACAGGGGAGAGAAGGGGACGTCGAACGACGCGGTCAGCTCGTCCTCGTGCTGCGCGAACGACTTCTTGAACTCGGAGATCCCGTCGTTGAGCAGGCCGTTCATGTCGTAGCGGCGCAGGCCGGCGTCGCGGGAGATCGTGACGGCCTTCCACTTCACGGGCGCGTTGGCGCGCAGCGAGCGGCCGGCGTCGTTCTGCCCGCCGTACAGCTCGAACGCCGTCGTGGCGGACACGACGTCCCACACGAACGAGCACGGCTTGCCGTCGCCGTCGAACGCCGCGACCAGGAGCGACCGCTCGCCGAGGTACCGGTGGATCGCGAGGTAGTACTCGTCGTCGTGCAGGGCGAACCCGGCCCGGGCGGCGGTCTCGTGGTAGACGTCGAGGACGCCGCGGACCTCGTCCTCGGTCTCCACGCGCCGCACGTCGAGGCCGGTGCGCAGACCCTTGCGGATGTCGTAGCGCGTGGTGCGGGACATCGCCGCGAGCAGCTCGTCCTCGGTCTTCGACAGGTCGAGGATCAGCGTCTTGGGGTAGAGGATCGGGTTCGGCGAGGGGACCGCGCCGGCGACCTCGAGCGGGTCGACCGCGTCCCAGTCGGGCTCGAACGTCACCGAGATGCCGCCGATCTCCTTGCGGCACCAGTTGGCGACCGCATCGCACACGAGCCCGCGGAGCGCGGGGTCGGGGACGACGGGGCCGCGCGGGACGTGGGCCAGCGAACGGAAGGGCGAAGGGAGCTGGCGGACGAGGACCTGCGCGAGGCCGATCGTCTGGTCTCCCAGGGAGATCTCGACGTGGTGGGAGGTCCAGGCACCGTCGGCCTTGACCTGGCCCCAGCCCCAGAGCTGGAGCGGGTGACCGCCGAGCCGGTCGATCTCGGAGTCCCAGAGGGCCTGGTCGTCGATCACGGTCACGAGAGGGGAGGAACCGGGCATGGCCTGAACCTTACCCGGCGCCGGGCGCCGCTCGGTCCGCCTCAGGCCGCTCCGGTGACCCCGGTGAGGGCCGCCACGAGCGGCGCCGCGACGAGCTCGATCTGCCACTCGCGGGCACCACGTCCGCGCAGGAAGTCGCCGACCGTGTCGACCGTGAACGGGTCGGGCGGCGTCCAGCACAGGCGGCGCAGCGCGTCGGGCTGCAGCACGTTCTCGGTGGGCAGGTGGTGGTCCTCCGCGATCCCGGCGACGAGCGGCCGGGCGATCTCGAGACGCGCCCAGGCGGCCGGGTCGCGGTCGGCCCACGCGCGGGCAGGCGGCGGCGCGTCCGTGCCGGGGCCGCGCAGCGACGGGAGCTCGTCCACGGGCAGCGCCAGCGCCTCGGAGATCGCCCGCTGCCACACGGGCGCGCGGCGCTTCGCGCCCTTGGTCGCGAACTCGGGCAGCCGCGTCAGGTCCGCGACCGTACGGGGGAGGGCCTGGGCTGCGGCGACGATCGCACGGTCCGGCAGCACGCGCCCCGGCGACAGGTCACGAAGCCGGGCGTTCGCGTCCCGCGCCTCCCACAGCCCACGGACGACGGCGAGCCTGCGCCGGTCCCGCAGCGTGTGCGAGCCGGACGTGCGCCGCCACGGGTCCACACGCGGCGGCGCCGGGGGAGCGAGCCGCTCGGCCTCGAACTCCTGAGCCGCCCAGTCGGCCTTGCCCTGCTCCGCGAGCTCGCCCAGCAGGTGCTCGCGCAACGGCACCAGCAGCTCGACGTCGAGCGCCGCGTACCGCAGCCAGTCCTCAGGAAGCGGGCGGGTGGACCAGTCCACAGCCGAGTGCTCCTTGGCGAGCCCGAGGCCCAGCACCTGCGCGACGACGGCCCCCAGGCCCACGCGCTCGTACCCCAGCAGGCGGGCCGCGAGCTCCGTGTCGAACACCCGCTGCGGGCGCATCCCGAGGTCCGCCAGACCAGGCAGGTCCTGCGTCGCCGCGTGCAGCACCCACTCCGCGTCGCCGAGGGCGTCGCCGAGCTCGTGCAGGTCCTCGAACGGCACCGGGTCCACCAGGACCGTGCCGACGTCTTCACGCCGGATCTGCACGAGGTAGGTGCGCTGGCCGTACCGGTACCCGGACGCGCGCTCGGCGTCGACGGCCACCGGGCCCGTGCCCGCTGCCAGCCGGTCGACGGCGTCGCGGTAGGCGGCCGGCGTCGCCACGACGGGCGGGATGCCCGCGGCCGGCTCCCGCAGCGGCGTGACCGCGGGCTCCTCGGCCACGGGGGTGCCGTCGGTGGTGCCCTGCGTCACGAGCCGCTCCCCGCGCGGCGCGCGCGCAACGGGGTCACGCCCTCGGGCAGCGCGGGCCGGCCCGCGACCGACCCCATGAGGTGGGCCCAGGCGTGGACGTGGGGCGCGAGGTCCGCCGTCGTGGGCGACCACGACGCGCGGATCTCGATCTCGTCCGCCTCCGGCGTGTCGGCCAGCGAACCAAAGCTCTCGGAGATCACCCGCGTCACGGTACCGCCGTGGGCGCGCGAACCCGCACCCGCCGAGACCAGGGCCTCGCGCAGCCACGTCCACGCCACCTCCGACAGGAGCGGGTCTCGCACCAGGTCACGCTCCAGCGGCGCGCGGACCATCGTGACGGCGCGGAACCTGCCCTGCCAGACCTCCTGGCCCGCCGGGTCGTACAGCACCACGAACCGTCCCGACGCGGCGTCGGTCGCGTGCGCGCCGTGACCCGCGAGCTCACCGGTCAGCGCGAGGGCAAAGGGGGCCACCCGGGTGGGGGCGGGGATCTCGTGCAACGAGACGTCCGCGCGCACCCGCAGATCCCGCAAGGAGCGGAGCGCGCGCTGGAACTCCTCGGGCACGTGCACGTCGCCGGCCGGACTCACACGGGCACTGTAGGTGCTGGTAGGCCCGTTCTCGTGGAGGTGGACGGCGTGCCGCCGTCGGGCATGTCTGGATTACGCTGACCACGGAGCCGCTGAGCATCTCCGACGTATCTTTCGACCACCGCCTAGGAGTCTGAAGCATGTCCGCACGCGCACAGATCGGTGTCACGGGCCTCGCCGTGATGGGCCGCAACCTCGCACGGAACTTCGCCCGGCACGGGTACACCGTCGCGGTGCACAACCGCTCCTACGCGAAGACGGAGTCGCTGATCGCCGACCACGGCACCGACGGCGACTTCGTCCCGTCCGAGTCGACGGCGGACTTCGTCGCCTCGATCGAGCGCCCCCGCAAGATCGTCATCATGGTCAAGGCGGGCGCCGCGACCGACGCCGTCATCGACGAGCTCATCCCGCACCTCGAGGAGGGCGACGTCGTCATCGACGGCGGCAACGCGCACTTCCCCGACACGATCCGTCGCGAGCACAAGCTCTCCGAGCTCGGCCTGCACTTCGTCGGCATGGGCGTGTCCGGCGGCGAGGAGGGCGCCCTCAACGGCCCGAGCATCATGCCCGGTGGCCCCAAGGAGTCGTACACGACCCTCGGCCCGATCCTCGAGGACATCTCCGCCAAGGTCGACGGCACCCCGTGCTGCACCTGGGTCGGGCCCGACGGCGCCGGCCACTTCGTGAAGATGGTCCACAACGGCATCGAGTACGCCGACATGCAGCTCATCGCCGAGGCCTACGACCTGCTCAAGCACGGGCTCGGCGAGTCCGCCGCCGGGATCGGGAAGATCTTCGAGCAGTGGAACGCCGGCGACCTCGAGTCGTTCCTCATCGAGATCACCGCCGACGTCCTGCAGCACGTGGACGCCGCGACCGGCAAGGCGTTCGTGGACATCGTCCTCGACCAGGCGGAGCAGAAGGGCACCGGCCGCTGGACCGTGCAGAACGCCCTCGACCTCGGCGTCCCGATCACCGGCATCGCCGAGGCCACCTTCGCCCGCGCGCTGTCGGGGTCCGTCCCGCAGCGCGAGGCCGCCCGCGCCGGTCTGCCCGGCGACGCCGGCACCTGGCAGATCGACGACCGCGACGCGTTCGTCGAGGACGTCCGCCTCGCGCTCTACGCCTCGAAGCTCGTCGCGTACTCGCAGGGCTTCGACCAGATCGCCGCCGCGAGCGCCGAGTACGGCTGGGGCGTCGACCGTGGCGCCATGGCCCGCATCTGGCGGGGCGGTTGCATCATCCGCGCGAAGTTCCTCAACCGGATCACCGAGGCGTACGAGCGCGACGAGAACCTGCCGCTGCTCATCGCCGACCCGTACTTCGCGGACGTCGTCGGCAAGGGGCTCGCTGCGTGGCGCCGGATCGTGGCGCAGGCCGCGCTCAACGGTGTGCCCACGCCGGCGTTCGCGTCGTCGCTCGCGTACTACGACGGCGTGCGTGCGGAGCGACTGCCCGCCGCGCTGATCCAGGCGCAGCGCGACTTCTTCGGCGCGCACACGTACCGCCGGGTCGACCGCGAGGGCACGTTCCACACGGAGTGGTCGGCCGACCGCAGCGAGACCGAGGCGTGAGCCGGCGCGCGAGCGCGCAGGTCGCCCCCGTCGTCCGCCCGATCGTCCTGGGCGGCGACGCGGGCGCGTACAGCCTGGCCCGCGCGTTCCACGAGGCGTACGGGGTCCGCGCGACCGTCGTGACGATCGTGCCGACGCGCAACGTCCGGTACTCGAAGATCCTCGACAACCTGGTCGTGCCGGAGCTGGACGACCCTGAGGTCATGGTGCGGACCGTCCGCGAGCTGGCGGCGGGGTCCGACGTGCCGGTGATGGTCGTGACGTGCGTCGACTGGTACGTGCGGGCGCTGGCCGAGCACCGGGCGCGGATCGAGGACGTCGCGATCGTGCCCTACACGCGGCTCGACCTGCTCGACCGGGTGATGGACAAGCAGCGGTTCTCCGAGCTGTGCGTCGAGCTGGGCGTGCCGCACCCGCGCACGGTCGTGCGTCACGGCGGCGACCAGGTGGGCGAGCTGGGGCTGCGGTTCCCGATCATCGCGAAGCCGGGCGACAACGCCGCGTGGCACCACGTGAAGTTCCGGGGCAAGCGCAAGGTCCACGAGCTGTCGAAGGTCGAGGACCTCCAGTGGCTGCTCACGGCCGCGGGGGAGGCCGGGTACCGGGGCGCGTTCATCGTCCAGGAGTTCGTGCCGGGCTCGGACGCCCAGATGCGGATCATGACGACGTTCTCCGACCAGCGCGGCTACGTGCGCACGGCCGTGGGCGGGCACGTCCTGGTCGAGGAGCACACGCCCGGCACCCTCGGGAACCCGGCGGCGATCCTCACGGGGCCGTTGCCGCAGATCGAGGCCGACGCCCGCAAGCTCGTCGAGCACCTGGGGTGGACGGGGTTCGCGAACTTCGACATCAAGCTGGACCCGCGGGACGGGAAGGGCTACTTCTTCGAGCTCAACCCGCGCACGGGCCGCTCCAACTACTACATGACGGCGAGCGGCGTGAACCCCGCGAAGCTGTGGGTCACCGAGCACGTGCTGCACGGCAACATCCCGGTGCCGATCCGGCAGCAGGTGCTGTACCGGATCGTCCCGGGGTTCCTGCTCCGCAAGTACGTCAAGGCGGCGGACGACCCGGAGGTCCGCACGCGTCTCAAGCAGGTGCGCCGGGTCGCGCACCCGCTGCGGTACGGGCGCGACCGGTCCCTGCGGCGCGACGCGTGGGTGTGGCTCTCGGAGCTCAACCAGGTCCGCAAGTTCCGCCGGTTCTACCCGGTCTCCGAGGCCCGGGCCACGGCGTACCGCGGCGCGGGTGCACCGACCGCCACGGGGGCGCCGCGTGGCTGAGCCGACGCCGTCCGCCGAGAACCCCGGCGAGGAGCCCCTCGTCGGGGTGCTCGGCGGCGTCGGCCCCCTGGCCACGGCGTACTTCCTGCAGCGGGTGATCGAGCTGACCCGGGCCGAGCGCGACCAGGACCACCTGGACATGGTGGTGCTCGACCACGCGACGATCCCGGACCGGACGGCGTTCGTCCTCGGCCGGTCGCCCGAGGATCCGGGGCCTGTGCTCGCGCGCGACGCGCGCCGCCTCGAGGCCTTCGGGGCCGCGTTCCTCGTGATGCCGTGCAACACGGCCCACCACTTCACGCAGCAGGTGGTCGACGCCGTGGGCGTGCCGTTCGTGTCGATCGTCGACACGACGGTCGACGCGGTCCGGGCGCGCATCGCCGGCCGGACGACGGTGGGGCTGCTCGCGACCGAGGGCACCGTCGCGGCGCGCGTCTACCAGGACGCGTTCGCGGCGCACGGGGTCGAGACGATCGTGCCCGACGACGCCGACCAGGCGGTGGTGTCCGCGGTGATCTACGACCAGGTCAAGGCCGGGAGGCCCGTCGACCTGCCCGCGCTGCAGGGCGTCGTGGCGCGCCTCGCGGACCGGGGCGCGGCCGCCGTCGTCCTCGGCTGTACCGAGCTCTCGGTCGCGGCCGTCGACCACGACCTGCTCGCAGACCCGCTGTACGTGGACTCGCTCGACCAGCTCGCGCGCGCCACCATCGTCCGCGCAGGGCACGAGGTCCGGGCGGGCTGAGTCCGGCCGGGTACAGGTCGCCCGCCGTCCCCGTGAGGGGCGGCGGGCGACGTGCGTCCGGGGTCAGCCGATTTCGCTGGTGCCCGCGTACAGGTGGAGGACGGGCAGGTCGTCGAGCTCCTCACGGGCACGCGACGCCCAGTCGCGGTGGAACGTGTCCTCGACCGCGTGCGGGTAGGTCACGACGACGAGCTCCAGCACGTCGCCGCGCGCGACCCGCTCGCGGACCGTGGGCAGCGGGTCGTCGGCCGTCACGACGCCGCTCGCCTCGCGCCCGGCGTCGGAGAACAGGGCCTCGGTCTCCGCGACCTGCTCCTCGGCAGTCTTCTCGGCCTGCGGCTGCGACGGGACGTCGCGGCGCAGGTCGTGCCAGGCCTGCTTGAGCTCGCCCACGCTGAGGTGGTCGATGAGCTCGACGGCGAAGTTGCGCTCGGAGTCGGCGGGGATCAGGACCTCGTACCGCAGGACCTCGTCGGGGTGCATGCCGACGACGTGCTGGACGTCGGCCCGGCCGAGCGCGTCCTCCGCGAGGACGAGGACGGTCCGGGGCGCGGACGACGCGGCGGGCTGCGGGGCGGGGGCGTTCTCGGTCATGGCGTCACCCTAGCCGGGCAGCCGCCCCCGCGGCCTGCCTAGGCTGGCGCCGTGACAGGTGAGACGACGAAGCGGACGGTGGTGGCCGCTGGAGGTGCGGGGTTCCTGGGCAGGATCGTCGTCGCGGACCTGGTCGGTCGCGGCCACACGGTCGCGGTGCCCACCCGCCGCCCGACCTCGCTCGACGACCTTGCCGTGCACCTCGCCGGAACCCCGGGACACCTCGTCGTCGTCCCGCTCGACGACGCCGGTCCGGCGCGCGCCGCACCCGCCCTCGCCCGGCTCGACCCGGCGCCGTCGGCGGTCGTCGCGGCGCTGGGCGGCTGGAGCATCGGGCCGCGCCTGCTCGCCGTCGCACCGGACGCCTGGCAGCGCGCCCTCGACGACCACCTCACCGCGCACCTGCGCGCGATGCAGGCCTACGTCCCCCTGCTCGCCGGCCAGGACGACCCCGTCTACGTGACCACCAACGGCGCGGCCGCGGACGAGCCCATGGCGGGGTCCGGCCCGATCAACGTCACCGGCGCTGCTCAGCGCATGCTGCTGCGCGTCGTCGCCGCGGAGGAGACCGACGGCGTCCGGTTCCACGAGGTCTCGTTCCTCGCGGCCGTCGCGGGGGACGACCGCAACCTCGACCCAGAGGCCGAGCTCGGGCACGGCGAGGTCGCGGACGCCGTCCGGGGCGTGCTCGACGACCCCCGCACCCCGCAGCTCGTCCGGGTCGTGCCCCGCGGCGCCCGCTGATCGACGGTCCGCGCCGGCTGCCGAGACGTGCGTCACAGCGCCGTCGCGCCAGGCCGACGTACCCTGGACGGTCGTGACCACTCCCGTCCCCGCGCTGAGCGACGTCGTCCCGCACGTCTCGCCGGACCGCCTGCTCGGCGACCTCGTCCCGCCGCGGCACTTCGCCGCCGCCCGGTTCTCCACGTACCGGGCGAACCCGGACTTCCCGACCCAGCAGGCCGCGCTCACCCGCCTGGCCGAGGTCGGCCAGGCGCTCGTCCGGCCCCGCTCCGGCGGCCTGTTCAAGCGCACCAAGAAGCAGACCCCGCCCGCCGTGTACCTCGACGGGGGCTTCGGTGTCGGCAAGACCCACCTGCTCGCGTCCCTCGCGCACGAGGTCGGGCTCGAGCGGGTCGCGTTCGGGACGTTCGTCGAGTACACGAACCTCGTCGGGGCCCTGGGCTTCCGCCAGACCGTCGACGCGCTCGCCGCGAAGACCCTCGTCTGCATCGACGAGTTCGAGCTCGACGACCCGGGTGACACCGTCCTCATGTCGCGGCTCCTGCGCGAGCTGGCCGACCGCGGCGTCGCCCTCGCCGCGACGTCGAACACGCTCCCGGAGTCCCTGGGCGAGGGCCGGTTCGCCGCCGAGGACTTCCTCCGCGAGATCCAGGCGCTCTCCTCCCGGTTCGAGGTGCTGCGGATCGACGGCCCCGACTACCGGCACCGCCCGACCGTCACCGAGACCCCCGACGTGCCCGCCGACGCGGTCCGCGCCGCCGCGGGCGCCGTGACCGGTGCTCGCCTCGACGACTTCGACACGCTCGTCGCGCACCTCGCCCACGTGCACCCGAGCCGGTACGGGGCCCTCCTCGACGGCGTCGAGCTGCTCGCGCTCACGGGCGTCCACCCGGTGACGGACCAGAACGTCGCGCTGCGCCTCGTGGTGCTCGTCGACCGCCTCTACGACCGGGACGTGCCCGTCCTGCTCGGCGGAGGGGACGCCGGCCTCTTCACGGCAGAGATGCTCGCCGGTGGGTACCGCAAGAAGTACTTCCGCGCGCTGTCGCGGCTCGGCTCCCTCGCCGAGGACGGCCGCACGCGCGTCGCCGCGCTCGCCGCGTAGGCCCGCGCGCCCGGGCGCGGGCCCGGACGCGGGCCTGGTGCGACGGCGTCAGGTCGCCAGCAGCCGACGGCGCTCGGCGTCGACGTCGAAGTCGGCCGGGGGCCAGCCGAGGTCGAAGCCGCGCAGCGCGTCGAGCAGCAGCTCCGACACCGCGAGCCGCGCGAACCACTTGCGGTCGGCCGGCACGGCGTACCAGGGCGCGACCTCGGTGTTCGTGCGGTCGAGCACCGCCTGGTACGCCTCCTGGTAGGCCGGCCACTTCAGCCGCGAGTCGACGTCGCCCGGGTTGTACTTCCAGTACTTGTCGGGCCGGTCGAGTCGCTCGAGCAGACGTGCCCTCTGCTCCTCGGGGGACAGGAGCAGCGCGACCTTCACGATCCGGGTCCCCGCCTCGACGACGCGCTCCTCGAACCGGTTGATCTCGTCGTACCGCTTCTCCCACACCTCGGGCGGGACGAGCCCGTCGACCCGCGCCACCAGCACGTCCTCGTAGTGCGACCGGTCGAAGACGCCGATGTAGCCGGGACGGGGGAGCGAGCGCCGGATCCGCCACAGGTAGTGGTGCCGCGCCTCCTCGGGCGTCGGGACGCCGAAGGACCGGTGCGCGACGCCTTGCGGGTCCACGAGACCGACGACGTGCCGGACGATCCCGCCCTTGCCCGCGGTGTCCATGCCCTGCAGCACGAGCAGCACGGACCTCGAGCCTCCCGAGCGACCCTCGGCGAACAGCCGCTCCTGCAGCTCGGACAGCTCGGCCGCGTGGCGGGTCACCATGTCCTCGCCCGCCTGCTTGCCGTGCTTCCAGCCCGGCGTCGACGCGCGGTCGAACGTGGCCAGGTCCAGCCCGGCGGGCGCACGGAGCGCCTCGAGCGGCGGCTTCTTCCACCCCGGGTGCTTCGCGGCGTTCTTCTTCGAGTGGCCCATGTCGCGAGCCTACGGACGCGGCGGGCCGGTGGCAGCGCGAGGAGCCGCGAGCAGCACCGCGACCGACCGTGCGCCCAGGAGGAGCACCTGGCTCGGCCCGTCGTCGAGGAGCCGCGCGGCGTCTTCCCACGCGGCGGCGAGGCGCCACGTCCCCGCGGGAAGCCGGACCTCGACCTCCGTCGCCGCCCGCGTGAGCGCTACCACGACCCCCGGCCGCACGACGACGACGGTCGCGTCGTCGTCCTGAGCGCGCACCTCGACCGCGGCGAGGTCGCCCGACGACACCGCCGGTTCGTCCCGCAGCGCGACCAAGGTGCGGTACCAGGCGAGCAGCGCCGCGTGCACGCCCTCGTCCTTCTCCGCCCAGTCCAGGACGGAGGCGTCGCGCGTCGCCCGGGCCTGCGGGTCGGGCACCTCGATCTCGCCTCCGTAGAGCGCGTCCCAGCCGTGGCCGCCGAACTCGCGCGACCGCCCCTCCCGGATCGCCCGGCCCAGCTCGGGGTCCTCGTGGTCCGTGAAGAACTGCCACGGGGTGCTCGCTCCCCACTCCTCGCCCATGAACAGCATCGGCGTGAACGGCGAGACCAGCACGAGCGCGGCCGACGCCGCGAGCGCCCCGGGGTCGAGCCGGGCCGAGGGCCGGTCCCCGAGGGCCCGGTTGCCGACCTGGTCGTGGTCCTGGTCGAACACGACGAAGGCGTGGCCGTCGCGGCCGGGCGGGAGGGGCCGGCCCCACGTCCGGTCCCGGAAGGTGGACCAGGTGCCGTCGTGGACGAAGACACCGGTGAGCGACTTCGCGAGCACCTGCGCCGACCCGAAGTCCACGTAGTACCCGTGCCGTTCGCCGGTGAGGTACGCGTGGACGGCGTGGTGGACGTCGTCGGCCCACTGGGCGGTCATGCCGCGGCCGCCCGCGGACGTGGGTGCGGTCGTGGCGGGGTCGTTCTCGTCGGACTCGGCGACGAGCGAGAGCGGGCGGCCGACCTCGGTGGCGAGCGCGGCGACGGTGTCCGCGAGCTCGGCGAGCAGGTGGCGGGGGGAGTCGTCGACGAGCGCGTGCACGGCGTCGAGGCGCAGCGCGTCGACGTGGAAGTCGCGCAGCCACCGGCACGCGTTCTCGACGATCCACGCCCGCACCTCGGTGCTGCCGTCGCCGTCGAGGTTGACCGCGGACCCCCACGGCGTGTGGTGCGCCTCCGTGAAGTAGGGCCCGAACTCCGGCAGGTAGTTGCCGGCCGGGCCGAGGTGGTTGTAGACGACGTCGAGCGCGACCGCGAGACCGTGCGCGTGCGCGGCGTCCACGAAGCGGGCGAGGGCCTCCGGGCCGCCGTACGGCTCGTGGACCGCCCACAGGGCGACGCCGTCGTACCCCCAGCCCCACCGGCCACCGAACGCGTTGACGGGCATGAGCTCGACGACCCCGATGCCGAGGTCGGCCAGGTGGTCCAGCCGTCCCACCGCGGCGTCGAGCGTCCCCTCGGCGGTGAACGTGCCGACGTGCAGCTCGTAGACGACCTGCCCGCGGACGTCTCGTCCGGGCCAGGCGTCATCGGTCCACTCGAAGGCGCCGGTGTCGACGACGCGGCTCGGCCCGTCGACCCCGTGGGGCTGGCGGGCGCTGCGGGGGTCGGGGCGCGGCGGCCCGTCGTCGAGCGCGAAGGCGTAGTCGGTGCCGGCTCCGAGGCTGAGCGGGGCGCGCCACCAGCCGTCGCGGCCGGGGTCCGCGGCCAGGGGGACCCGTTCGGCACCGGCGAAGGACCCGTCCCGGCCGCGGGGCAGCACGAGCTCGACGCGCCGCGCGCGAGGCGCCCAGACCGCAGGCCTCACGACGGGCCTCCGGGCGCGCCGTCGTCCGGCACGAGGAGCGCGACCGGGAGGGCGGCGAGGAGGTCCTCGAGCCGGACGGCGCCGCCGGCGACCCGTGCCCCGGTGAGGACGTCGCGCCAGTCCCCGCCCGGGAGGACGACCGCGTGCTCGTGCCAGCCGCCGGTCTCCTCGAGCTCGGTCGCGAGCCGCGTCACGACCGTGACCGCGCGGGCCTCGCCGTCGCGCGTGCGTGCGAACGCGACGGCGCACGGGGACGAGGTCGGCAGCGGCCGGTAGCCCGCGCCCTCCCCGACGAACGCCTCGGGGTCGGCGCGGCGGACGCGGAGCGCCCGGGACGTGACGAGGAGCTTCTGGTCCGTGAGCGAGCGTGCGCCGGCACCGTCGTCGAGCCGGGCGAGGCGGCCCGCGAGGGCGGTGTGGTCGACGGGTCGACGGTTGTCGGGGTCGACGAGGGCGGGGGCGAAGGCCTCGGTGCCCTGGTACACGTCCGCGACGCCGGGCATCGTGAGCTGGACGAGCTTGATGCCGAGCGACGCGGCGCGCAGCGCCCGCTCGCCGGCGTGGGCCCAGTCCCGCAGCAGGTCGACGCAGGCCGTGTCGGCCAGGGTGGTGCGCGCCAGGTCGACGACGGCGTCCTCGTACGCGGTGTCAGGGTCCGTCCAGGACGTGCGGAGCTTCGCCTCGCGCAGCGCCTTGACGAGGTACGCGGCCAGCCGGTCGGGGTCGATGGGCGCGCCCACGCCGTCGGCCGCGTCGGGGTCCCACGTCCCGGCGAGCGTCTGCCACAGGAGCGTGGCCGCGTGGCCGTCGACGAGCGCCTGGCGTCGTGCGCGGACGAGGGCCTCGAGCTCGCCGACCGTGCGTTCCCAGGTTGCGCCGCGCTCGGAGAGGACGCCCAGCGTCGCGCGCGTGTCCTCGTTGCGCTTTGTGTCGTGCGTCGACCCCGTGGTGAGGGCGAGCGGCGTCAGGGCGCCGAAGGCCCCGGCGAACGCGTGCCAGGCGTGCGGGTCGAGCGCGAAGCGTGCCGGGTCGGCGCCCACCTCGCACAGGCTCGTGAGCTCGGTCCACCGGTAGAAGGCGGTGTCCTCGACGCCCTTGGCCATCACGGCGCCGCAGACCTGCTGGAAGCGCACGACCAGCTCGTCGCGGCGGGGTCCGCGGGTCCGGCCGGCGCTGCCGACCTCGCGACCGAGCAGAAGTGCGACGACGACGTCGAGCGTCTCGGCGCGGTCGGCGGCGAGCCGGAGGCGAGCCCGGGCCGCTGCGGCCTCGACGGCGTCGACGGCCTCGCGTCGCGGCTCGACCCCGGGCACGACGTAAGCGCGGTAGCGGTCGAACTCGACGAGCAGCGCGCTCAGGCACTCGTGGAGCCCTCGCCAGGCGTGGTCGCGCAGGCGGGGGTCGTCCTGGCAGACGGCGCGCGCCAGGTCCGTCAGGCGGTGCAGCTCGGCGTAGAGGGCGCCGTCGAGCACCTCCGCCTTGGAGCGTGCGACCAGAGGCTCGAGGCCCTCGGCGGCGTCCGGCTCGGCGGCACGCCGGAGGCGTCCCAGGTTCGTGCGGCCGCGCGGGTCGACGAACAGCTCCTGGAGCCGCCACAGCGCGTCGTAGCCGGTGGTGCCGACGGTCTCCCAGTCGGGCGGGAGGGTCTCCTCGCCCTCGAGGATCTTCTCGACCGCGACCCACGAGCGGCCCGTCCGCTCCGCGAGGCGCTCGAGGTAGCGGCCCGGGTCGGCGAGCCCGTCGGGGTGGTCGATCCGCAGGCCGTCCACCGTGCCGTCCGCGACGAGCTCGAGCACGAGGGCGTGCGTGGCGTCGAAGACACGCTCGTCCTCGACGCGGACGGCGACGAGCGAGCCGACGTCGAAGAACCGCCGGTAGTTGAGCTCCTCGTCGCCGACGCGCCAGTAGGCCAGCCGGTAGTGCTGGTGCTCGAGCAGGTCGGTGAGGGGCAGGGACTCGGTCCCGGCGCGGACCGGGAACACGTGGTCGAAGTACCGCAGCACCGTGCTCGGCTCCTCGCCCCCCGGGAGCACGAGCTCGTCGAGCGCGAGCTGGTCCTCCGCGAGCACGTCGGGCAGCCGGGCGCCCAGCACGGGCAGGAGCACCGCGCCCTCGGCCGCGGACCAGTCGACGTCGAACCAGTGCGCGTACTCGGACTCCGCCCCGTGGGCGAGCACCGACCACAGGGCGCGGTTGTGCCACGCGGGCACGGGTACCGCCATGTGGTTGGGGACGACGTCGAGCACGATCCCGAGGCCGTGCTCGTGCGCCGCAGCGGCGAGGCGCGCCAGGCCGTCCCGCCCGCCCATGACGTCGGAGACCCGGGCGTGGTCGACGACGTCGTACCCGTGCGTCGACCCCGGTGCGGCCTGGAGCACGGGGGACAGGTACAGGTGCGTGACGCCGAGCGAGGCCAGGTACGGCACCTGGGTGGCGGCGCCGTCGAAGGTGAGGTCGGGCCCGAGCTGGAGCCGGTAGGTCGAGACGGGGACGGGTCGATCCGCGGCGGGCCGGCGGCGGGCGAGGACAGGGCCGCTCACGCCGCCGCCGACGGGCGCGAGAGGACGATCGCGCTGCGGCCGGTGACGCGCAGCGTGGCGCCGGCGAGCACGCGCGAACCGGGCCGTGTCGTCCCGTCGGTGTCGAGGCGCACGGTCCACGCCTCCCCGAACGACTCGTCGGGCAGATGGAAGGGCAGGACGTCGGAGTGGGCGTTGAGCAGGAGCAGGAACGAGTCGTCGACGATGGGCTCCCCGCGGCGGTCCGCCTCGGGGATCGTGGCACCGTTGAGGAAGACCATGACGGTCCGGGCGAAGCTCTGCTCCCAGTCCGTGGAGTCCATCCGCTGCCCGGTGAGGTCGAGCCACTCGATGTCGGCGGGCTCCGCGGAGGACGACGGGGCGCGCCCCGCGGTCCCGGCGTCGTCGTCGAGCACGCCCCCGGGCCCGACGTCGCCCGAGCCCGGCTCGATGTCCGAACGGCCCGTGAAGAAGCCCCGCCGGTGCAGGATCGGGTGGTCGCGGCGCAGTGCGACCGCCTGGCGCGCGAACTCGAGGAGCGCGCGCCGGTCGTCGTCCAGGTCCCAGTCCACCCACGTCGTCGGGTTGTCCTGGCAGTAGCCGTTGTTGTTCCCGCCCTGGGTCCGGCCGATCTCGTCCCCGTGGCTGATCATCGGGACGCCCTGGGAGAGCATGAGGGTCGCGAAGAAGTTCCGTTGCTGGCGTCGGCGCAGGCGGACGATCTCCTGGTCGTCCGTCTCGCCCTCGACACCGCAGTTCCACGACCGGTTGTAGGACTCGCCGTCCTTGTTGTCCTCGCCGTTCGCCTCGTTGTGCTTCTCGTCGTAGGAGACGAGGTCGTGCAGGGTGAAGCCGTCGTGGGCCGTCACGAAGTTGATGGACGCGATCGGCTTGCGCCCGCTGTGCTCGTACAGGTCGGACGACCCAGTGAGCCGGCTCGCGAACTCGGGCAGCGTCGAGGGTTCCCCGCGCCAGAAGTCGCGGACCGTGTCGCGGTACTTCCCGTTCCACTCCGTCCAGAGCGGGGGGAAGCCGCCCACCTGGTAGCCGCCGTCGCCCAGGTCCCACGGCTCGGCGATGAGCTTGACCTGGGAGACCACCGGGTCCTGGTGGACGATGTCGAAGAACGCCGAGAGCCGGTCCACCTCGTGGAACTGCCGGGCCAGGGTCGCTGCGAGATCGAAGCGGAACCCGTCGACGTGCATCTCCTCGACCCAGTACCGCAGCGAGTCCATGATCATCTGCAGCACCTGCGGCGAGCGCATCAGGAGCGAGTTCCCCGTGCCCGTGGTGTCGAAGTAGTGCGCCTCGTCCCCGTCGACGAGGCGGTAGTAGGCCGCGTTGTCGATCCCACGGAAGCTCAACGTCGGGCCCTGGTGGTTCCCCTCGGCCGTGTGGTTGTAGACGACGTCGAGCAGGACCTCGATCCCGGCCTCGTGCAACGCCTTGACCATCGCCTTGAACTCGAGGACCTGCTGGCCGCGCGTCCCGTAGGCGGTGTAGCCGTTGTGGGGCGCGAAGAACCCGATCGTGTTGTAGCCCCAGTAGTTCGACAGCCCGCGCTCGCGCAGCACCGGGTCGTCGACGAACTGGTGGACGGGCATGAGCTCGATCGCCGTCACCCCCAGCTTCGTCAGGTGCTCGACGACGGCCGGGTGCGCCATGCCCGCGTACGTGCCGCGCAGGTGCTCGGGAACCTTGGGGTGCTGCATCGTCATGCCCTTGACGTGCGCCTCGTAGATCACGCTGTCGTGGTAGTCGCGGTTCGGCGGCCGGTCGTGGCCCCAGTCGAAGTAGGGATTGATGACGACCGAGTGCATCGTGTGCTCGGCGGAGTCGGCGGTGTTGCGCTCCTCGGGCGCGGAGAACCGGTACGAGAAGAGCGACTCGTCGCCGTCGATCATGCCGTCGATGGCCTTGGCGTACGGGTCGAGCAGGAGCTTGTCCGGGTTGCACCGGTCGCCCGACGCCGGGTCGTACGGCCCGTGCACGCGGTACCCGTAGCGCGTCCCCGGCCCGACGCCGGGCAGGAACCCGTGCCAGACGTGCGCGTCCACCTCGCGCAGCGGGAGGCGTTCCTCGGTCCCGTCGTCACGCAGGATGCACAGCTCGACCTCGTCGGCCACCGACGAGAAGAGCGCGAAGTTCGTACCGGTGCCGTCGAAAGTCGCGCCGAGCGGGTACGCGCGGCCAGGCCAGAGTTCCATGGGGTTCAGCGTGCCATCCCGGCCGCTCCTACGACGGGGGAACGGCACGGCTCGCGCGCCGCGCCGCCCGGTTGCGTCGGCCGTGTCACGCGCGGGTGAACCTTGCGTGACGGTCCGCGGCCCCGCGCGCCGGATGCGTGCGGGGCACCGCCCGACCTGGTAGACCCGAGGTATGAGCACCGAACGGACCGCCGACCGCGCCGCCGTCACCGAGCGCGCGAAGAAGGCGCACGGAACCCTGGCCACCGACGACGACAGCCGGCTGTCGAGCGAACGACGGCGCGAGCTCCTGGCGGGCGGCGACGCCTCCCGCGCCCCGCAGTCGCTGTCCAAGACCGAGCTCCACCCGATCGAGGGGGACTCCTCCGGCACGTCCTGGGACGACCCTGACGAGCTGTGACGCTCTCTCAGGAGTGCGCGTGACCGCTACCCACCCCTGACAGAGGTTCGCGAAGTCCGCCGAGGAGCTTCGCAGCCCTCGGTCCGTGCCTCGCCGAGAGCCGCCCACGGGACGCCGCTACCGTGGGTCGGCGTGTACGACAACCCCGCGGCGGCCGGCGTCCCCGGGCCTCCGGCCGTGACGAGTCTCGACCGATCGGGCCGCGGCCTGGCGTACGGGCTGTGGGCCGGCTTCCTCGGCGCCGCGGTCCTCGGGCTCCTCTACCTCGTCGTCCTCGCCGTCGGCATCGTCGTCGTGGGTGCCGGCCTGCTCCTGCTCCCGCTCGCCGTGGGCTGGCTCGACCGCGTCGCCCGCGTGTTCGCGGACCGCGCGGGGCCGGCTGTCGGCCACCGCCTGGAGCTCCCCGCCCGCGGCGCCGGGACGGGCTCGGTCTGGCACCGGTTCACCCGCACCGTCTGCTCGCCCGCGACCTACCGGATGCTCCTGTGGGCCGTCGTCATGGGTGTCACGGGCGTCGTCGTCGGCTCGCTCGTGGTGCTCACCGTCTTCGCGTTCGCACGCGAGCTCACGGTGCCCCTGTGGTGGTGGGCCGTGCCGCCGGGGCACGCCAACTCCGCGCTGGGGATGCCCATCGGCACCTGGTCCGAGGCGATCGCCACCACGGCCACCGCGCCGATCTATCTCGCGCTCGCGCTGTGGGTGCTTCCCCAGGTCGCCGTCGGGCAGGCGAGGCTGTGCGCCGCGGTGCTCGGTTGCACGGCCCCGACCCGCGCCACGAGAGTCGCGACGGCACCGGCCCCGGGCACCGACCAGCCCCACCTCGTCTCCGGCGGCGTCGCCCCCGGGCGTGCCGCCCGCGTCGAGCGCCTCACCCCGCGCGAGACCGAGGTGCTCGCCCTCATGGCGTCCGGCATGGACAACACGGCGATCGCGGACCGGCTCGTGGTCAGCCAGGCCACCGTCCTCAAGCACGTCCGCTCGATCTTCGGAAAGCTCGACCTGCCGCCCGGGGAGAGCGGGCACCGGCGCGTCCTCGCCGTCCTCGACTACCTCACCGCCGAACGGAGCGGTAGCGCTGGCGCTACTCCGGGGCCGAGGTAGCGCCAGCACTGTCGAGGCGGCGGGCCGCCGTCCGTACGGTCGCGGTCATGAACACACCGCAGACCCGCTCCGCTCGTCCCGCCTACGCGTCGCCGGTGCTCTGGGCGCTGATCATCGTGCTCGGACTCGCCAACGTCGCGCTCCAGCTGGCGCGAGGACTGGACTTCCTGATCCAGGACAACTGGACCTGGGCCGGGTTTGCGATCGGCATGGTCACCCTCGCGCTCGTGCTGTGGGTGGTCGTGTCGTTCGTCCGGACGCGCCTGCTCCACGGCACGCGCCGCGGCTGACCCTCCGGCGAGGGTTCACGCGCCGGCGTCAGCGGGAGACCGGCAACCGGTCGGCACCGACCGGGACGAGCCGGGGCATCCCGGCCGGGGCGGCGTGGCTCAGGGCCAGGTACCGCGCCTCGGCCCGGTGCAGGCGGATGTGCTCGTCGAGCGACCAGCCGGGACCGTTCGTGAGCGTCATGCCGCACGAGCAGCCGATGGTGATCCGGCCGTCCGCGTGATCGACCGCCGTCCCGATGGTGACGTGCGACGCCTGCGCCTCCTGCTTGGCCTGACGCATCGCGGGGGAGACCGCGACCGCGACGCCGTCGGTCGCGTCCCCGAGCACGAGGTCGTCGGGGCGGTCGGGTGTCGCGGAGGTCGTCACACGCCGAGCGTACGGGACCCGGCGAGCGCGGCCGCGCGGCCCGGTCACGTTGCGGCGCCGGCGCGCGTCAGGGCACTGTGAACACGATGGACACGACCGGGTTCGAGGCCCAGCGGGCGCGCCTGACAGCTGTGGCGACCAGGATCCTCGGAGCGAACGCCGAGGCGGACGACGTGGTCCAGGAGGCGTGGCTGCGTCTCGACCAGGCGGAGGGAGTCGAGGACCCGCCCGCCTGGCTGACGACCGTCGTGACGCGGCTGTGCCTGGACAGGCTGCGCCGTCGCCAGACCCGCAGCGCGGCCGAGGGGGCGGCCGGACGGAGGTCGATCGACGAGGCGGCACACGTCGACCCGGAGGCCGACGCGTTGCTCGCCGACCAGGTGGGCGACGCGATGCAGCTCGTGCTGGACACGCTGGCGCCCGCGGAGCGGGCGGCGTTCGTCCTCCACGACGTGTTCGGCTACTCGTTCGACGAGATCACCGGCTTCCTCGGGCGGTCGCAGACCGCGGTCCGTCAGCTCGCGAGCCGTGCCCGCCGCAAGCTGCGCGGCGCACCCGAGCCCGTCGCCGAGCGGAAGGCGCGTGCTGCGAGCCGCGAGGTCGTCGATGCGTTCCTCGCGGCCGCGCACGGCGGGGAGCTGGGGGAGCTGCTCGACCTGCTCGCCCCCGACGTCGTCATGCGGGCGGACGAGGTCGGCCAGCAGATGGGCGCGCGCCCCGTCTACGACGGCGCGGGGGCCGTCGCGGCACGCTTCCGCGGGGGAGCGCGGGGAGCGAGGCTCACGTGGGTCGACGGCGAGCCGGGCCTCGCGTGGGTCGCCGGCGACGAGGTCCGGGTCGCGTTCGCGTTCCAGGTCTCCGAGGGTCGGGTGCGGGAGATCGAGCTCATCGCCGACCCCGAGGTCCTGGCGACGATGTCGCTCGTCGTGGCGTGAGCGGCTGTCGCTGCGGCGCACCGCCTCGGAGCCCGTGACGTGGCCCCGGCCGGCTGTCGCGGGCCGCGTCGTTCGGCGTCAGGGCTGGAGGGCCGGGGAGGGCTCAGCTCGTCACGGCCGGACGGGCGCCGTCGTCTCGCCGACCACGAGCGTGGTCGGCAGGACGGTCTTCGCGACGGACCCCGGCGCCGCGAGCTGTGCCAGGACGGCGTCGAGCGCGGCCCGACCGAGCCCGTGCTCGTCCTGGGCGACGTGCGTGAACGACTGGACGGCGTCGTCGTAGGTGTGGTCGGGGGCGTCGAGCGAGACGATGGAGACGTCCTCCGGGACGCGCCTGCCGAGTCGCAGGCATGCGCGCCGCAGGAGGAGGCTCACCGAGTACTCGCCTCCGACGAAGCCCGTGAGCTCGGGGTTCGCTCGCAGGTACTCCGTGAGCGCGGCGACGTCGTCGTCGACGGAGACCTCGGGGTGCGGGACGGTCGAGCGGACGTCACGGAACTCGTGACGCGCGTCGTACGGGTGACCGTGGGCCGCGTGGGCGTAGACGAAGCCGGTGTGCCGGTCGTCGAGGGACGTCACCTCGCCGGCGGAGGTGACCAGCCCGATGGCGCGATGACCCAGCTGGAACAGGTGCTCGGCTGCCAGCCCGCCGGCCTCGACGTTGTCCGAGCTGACGGTCGAGATCGGCAGCCCGACGAGGTCCCGGTCCAGCACCACGAGGGGGTGCTGACGGTGGACGAGGTCGAAGAGGGCGGGTGGGATCCAGCCCGACGAGCCGGGCAGGAGGATGAGCCCGTCGGCTCCCAGCTGGCGGTACTGGTCGAGCAGCTGCTGCTCACGGTCGTGCCGTCCCTCGCTCCGCGACAGGACGACGTCGGCGCGGCCCACGGCGGCGTCGAGCAGCCCGTGGAGCATCCGGGTACCGAAGCTGTCGTCGAAGTTGGTGACGATGCAACCGATCGTCGGGAGGGCGCGGGTGCGACCCGTCGTGGCCGTCGCGCTCGTCACCACGGAGCCGATCCGCGGCCGCCGCTCGATGTAGCCGGCCTCCTGAAGCATCCCGAGCGCGTGCTTCACGGTGATCACAGAGACGCCGAACTCCGTGGCGAGGTCGTTCTGCCGGGGGAGCCGGGTGCCGACGCCGAGGTCGCCGCGCTCGATCCGTTCGCGGAGCCCGTCGAAGACCCGAGCGTACAAAGGTGCATTCACGATCCAGGCTCCTCGCCCCGGCGGCGGCGCCGCCTCCCTGGGTATACCTAGCACATCCGTGCGACGGAGGTCTTGGCATATTGAGCGTGGTCGATATGCTGAGAGCTCCATCGGAGCACAAGCGGAAGTGGAGCAATGAAGCTGACACGACTCACCCGGACCACCGCGGTCCTCGCAAGCGCCGCAGTCGCGCTGACGCTCGGGGCAGTCCCGGCGGTCGCCCACGAGCACAGCGAGGGGCACGCCGACGCGCGCAACGCCGAGACTCGCCAGCGCGACGTCGACCGCGCGGTCGCCGCCTACCGCGCGATGCAGGAGCACCTGTACGCCGGCGACGGCTCGCAGCTCTATCTCGAGCGGACGGTGCCCACGGCGGACGACCGCACCTACTCGTTCGAGTGGCCGTTCTCGCAGGCGCACGTCGCGACGCTCGACCTGACGGGCATACCGGGTCGGGTCGGGCGGAGCTTCGAGGACGACCTGGCCGACCGGAAGGCCGGCCAGGAGCGGTACTGGAACGCCGCGGGCGGGACCACGGGCAAGCCCGGCTACGACTCCTACGCGCGCGCACCCTACGGCGACGGGGGCGACATGTTCTACGACGACAACGAGTGGGTCGCTCTCGCCAAGGTCCAGGAATACCTGCAGACCGGTGACCGCTCGGCGCTCGGGCGCGCGAAGCAGATCTTCTCGCTCGTGGAGACGGCCTGGGACACCGACACGACGCACGCCGCTCCTGGCGGGGTCTTCTGGACGCAGGCGCCCTGGAGCACCGACCGCAACACGGTCTCGACGATCCCGGGCGCCGAGCTCGCGGTCCGGCTGTACCTCATCACGAAGGACCAGTCGTACCTCGAGTGGGCGAAGCGCAGCGTCGCGTGGACCGATGCGAACCTGCTGGCCCCCAACGGCCTGTACTGGGACAACGTCAAGCTCGACGGCACGATCGACAAGACCCAGTGGTCGTACAACCAGGGCACGCCGATCGGCACGTACACGCTGCTGTACGAGGCGACCGGGGACCGCTCGTACCTGAAGAAGGCGCAGGCGATCGCGGCTGCGTCGCTCGCGTACTACCAGGCGGACGGGCGGCTCGAGGCCCAGCCCATCTACTTCAACTCGATCTACTTCAAGAACCTGCAGCTGCTCGAGTCCGTCACCGGCGGGCACGTGTACCGCGACGCCCAGCAGGCGTACGCGGACGGCCTGTGGTCCGCCGTGCGCGACCCTGCGACCGACCTGTTCCCCGTCGGCGGGACCGCCACCACGCTGCTCGACCAGGCGGCGGTCGTGCAGCTCTACGCGACCCTCGCCTGGCCGAAGGGCAAGGCGACGATCCTCTACTGAGCTCATAAGCACGAGAGGCGCTTCCCGTTTCCGGGAAGCGCCTCTCGTGGTGAAGCTGGTGGGCGATACTGGGATCGAACCAGTGACCTCTTCCGTGTCAGGGAAGCGCGCTACCGCTGCGCCAATCGCCCAGGGATGCGGAGCATCCGATTGCTGCGAGGTGGAGACGGGATTCGAACCCGTGTATACGGCTTTGCAGGCCGCTGCCTCGCCTCTCGGCCACTCCACCTTGAGACTCGTACCCACAGGCCCTGGAGCCACGAGGATTCGTTCCTCCGAGCGGACGACGGGACTCGAACCCGCGACCCTCACCTTGGCAAGGTGATGCTCTACCAACTGAGCCACGTCCGCACGCTGCTTGAGCTCCGGGGGTTTTCCCCGGCCTCTCGGCGCGTTCAGAACTTTAGACGACTTTGGGCCCCGGAGCCAAACCGGCTCCCCGATGTGTCCGCAGGTGACACGCCTGAAGTCCTCTGCGGCCCGGAATCCTGCGGATCCTGGACCTCGTGCACCCTTCCGGCGACGTCGTGGCTACGGTGGCGCCGTGACCGAGGACCAGCACGACACCTGGGGGACCGCCGCCTTCGCGGGCCTCGCGGGGCGCGACGTCGTCGACTCCGTCGACCTCGCGGCCGCCCCGGACGCGCTCGACACGGGCGGCCCCTGGTTCGTCGTCGTGCCTTTCGAGGGCGGCGGGAGGGCGTGGCGCTTCCGCGACGTCGGCACCACGCCGTCGCCCGCGCCCGACGACGCCCCGGCGTCCTGGGCGGGACCGCTCCCGGGTGCCTGGCGCACGTCCCTGGACGAGCGCGCCTACCAGGACGCGGTCGCAGAGGTCCGTCAGTCGGTCCGCGAGGGCGAGGTCTACCAGGTGAACGTGTGCCGGGTCCTCGAGGCCCCGCTGCCAGCCGACGGTGCGCACGAGCCCGACGCCCGCGCACTGGCGCGCGTCCTCGCAGCGGGGAACCCGGCGCCGTACGGGGGCTACGTGCACGTGCCGGCGACCAGCGGGTGCGACCCGGTGTGGGTGGTCTCGGCGTCGCCCGAGCTGTTCCTGTCGCTGCGCGACGGCGTGCTCACGTCCGGGCCGATCAAGGGGACCGCCGCGACGCCGGACGGTCTGACGGCCAAGGACCGGGCCGAGAACGTCATGATCACCGACCTTGTCCGCAACGACCTGCAGCGCGTGTGCGAGCCGGGCACGGTCGAGGTGGTCGACCTTCTCGCCGAGGAGGCGCACCCGGGGCTCGTGCACCTCGTCTCGCGCGTGGCCGGGCGCGTGCGGCCCGGCGTGGGCTGGGCGGACGTGCTCGCGGCGACGTTCCCGCCGGCCTCGGTGTCGGGCGCGCCGAAGTCGTCCGCGCTCCGCGCGATCCGTAGGCTCGAGCCCACGCCGCGTGGTCCGTACTGCGGGGCGGTCGGCTGGGTCGACCCGGCGCGAGGTCGCGCGGAGCTCGCCGTGGGGATCCGGACGTTCTGGTGGTCCGACGGCGTTCTGCGGTTCGGGACCGGGGCCGGGATCACGTGGGGTTCCGACCCCGCGCGCGAGTGGGACGAGACGGAGCTGAAGGCGCGGCGCCTGGTGGGGCTGGCGTCGTCGGGCACGAGGCAGAGCAAGGAGGACGGATGACGACGACGGTGTGGGTGGACGGCAGGCTCGTCGGCCCCGACGAGGCGACGATCGGTGCGCTCGACCACGGGCTCACGGTCGGTGACGGGGTCTTCGAGACGTGCGGCGTGCAGGACGGGCAGGCGTTCGCGCTGACCCGGCACCTGCGCCGCCTCGCACGCTCCGCGGCCGGACTCGGTCTGGAGGCGCCCGACGAGGCTCTGGTGCGTGACGCCGTCGGGCAGGTCCTGGAGGCCGCCGGGCCCGAGGCCGCCCGGCTGCGCATCACGGTCACCGCGGGCCGCGGGCCGCTCGGCTCGGGCCGGACGCCCGGGGCGCAGACGGTGATCGTCGCCGCGTCGCCGGGCCTGCACCACGTGACGTCGTCGGTCGTGCGGTCGCCCTGGGTGCGCAACGAACGTTCGGCGGTCGCCGGCCTCAAGACGACGTCGTACGCCGAGAACGTCGTCGCCCTCGCCCACGCGACGGCGCGGGGCGCCGACGAGGCGCTCCTCGCGAACACCGTGGGGGAGCTGTGCGAGGGGACGGGCGCGAACGTGTTCGTCGAGTGCGCCGGCGAGCTGGTCACTCCGCCGCTCAGCAGCGGTTGCCTCGCGGGCATCACCCGCGAGCTCCTGCTCGAGTGGGGTGCCGCCGAGGGGCTGCCCGTGCGCGAGGCCGACCCGGGCGAGCTCCGCTTCTCCGTGCTCGACGACGTCACGGCCGGCCGGGCGCACCTCCTCGTCACGGGCAGCGTGCGCAACGTGACGCCCGTGGTCCGTCTCGACGGTGTCGAGGTCGCCGCAGGGCCGCTCAGCGAGCGCGCGGCGGAGCTGTTCGTGCGCCGTCGGGGGCAGCACGTCGATCCGTGAGGGGTGTCGGTTTCGCACCACGCGCGCGAGCCGCTATTCTTGAGCGCGCACCTGGTGCACCGGCCTTGCCGGTGAGGTCCAGCGTGTGACCTGGGCGATTGGCGCAGTGGTAGCGCGCTTCGTTCACACCGAAGAGGTCACTGGTTCGAACCCAGTATCGCCCACCCCGAGAAATGCCCCTGACCAGCGGAGATGTTGGGCAGGGGCTTTTCTGTTCCCCGGCCGGGGTATCACGTCGCCCGTCTTCGGGCTCTCCGTGGAGGGGCGAGGGAGCCAGTTCCGTCGCCGTGACCAGCGGAGGACGGTATGAACGACTTCTACGTGACGGCGCCCGGGGAGGTCGCGCCGCCGGTGCCCCGGGGCCCGATGCTGTGCGACGGGCGTGACATGCGCATCGTGCACAACGCGTTCCTGTGGGGGTACCAGCAGGCTCCGGTTCTCGTCCGCGACGTCGCGCCGGGCGACACCGCTCGGAGCGCGTTCGTCGGGCGCTGGCTCGGCGACCTCGACGCGACGCTGCACGTCCACCACGAGGGCGAGGACCAGCTTCTCTGGGACAAGCTCGAGCAGAGGGCGCCGGCGTGCGCCCTGCACGTCGGGCAGATGCGCGCGCAGCACGCCCAGGTCCAGGAGTTCCTTCGCCAGGCTGCTCCGATGCTCGTCGCCTGGACACGGACGGCCGACCCCGACATCGGCGAGGCCCTCGCGACCGCGTACGAAGAGCTGCTCGGCGTGCTCTCGACGCACCTGCGCCGCGAGGTCGTCGAGGTGGTCCCGGTGGCCGAGAAGGTCGTGTCGCAGCAGGAGTGGGAGCAGCTCGCCGAGCACGGGCTGGGCGCGATCCCGCGCTCCCGCCTCATGCCGCAGCTCGGGATGCTGCTCGCGAGCACGCCGGCGCAGGAGCGCCCGGGGTTCGTCGAGGGGATGCCCAGGCCGGTGCGGGTGATGTACCGGCTGTTCGGGCGGCGGCAGTTCGAGAAGCAGTACCGGCTCCTGTTCCCGGGACAGCCGGTGCCGCGGACCCCCTGACGACGGCGCACCCGACGCTCGGCGCGCGGCGGGCCGTCAGAGCGTTCCCGCTCGCGGCCACCACGACGGCAGCTGGGCGACGATCTCGTCCCGGCGCCGGGCCACGTCGTCGTCGTCGCTCGCCGCCCAGCCCGCGAGCGCCGCGGTGGACGCGCCGGCGAGGACGTCGGCGGCGACGCCGTCGGCGCCGGGGACGTCGTGCCCGGCGGCCGTGAGGGTGTCGACCATGCGTTGGGCGCGGGCGCGCAGGGTGGTGCGGGCGCGTTCGGCGAAGGCGGGCCAGGCGAAGAGGCGCCGGTAGGCGGCGCGCTCGCGCAGGATCGTGGTGAGGGCGCCTTCGAGGGTGCCGTCGTAGACCTGGGCGAGCCCGGCGGGGTCGGTGCGTCCGGCGACGGCGTCGTCGTCGACGGCGGAGAGGCGGTCGAGCTCTTCGGCGAACGCGTCGAGGGTGGCGGCGTCGAGGTCGGGCCAGTGGCGGTAGAAGGTGACGCGGTGGACACCGGCGCGCCGTGCGACCTCGCTGGGCGTGAGCTCGGCGAGCGGTCGTTCGAGGACGGCTGCCCGGACGGCGGCGAGGAGTCGGTCCCGGGTGGGGCCGGGGTCGTCGGTGGTGTCCGCCATGTCGTCTCCCTGGTGTGGTGAGGGTTCAGTGTCTCGCGGCTGGGCGCGCTCTGCTACACCTGTAGCCGCTACAGGTGTAGCCTCGAAGGTGCTTCTCGCGCCGGCAGCGACGCCCGGAGCCCGGTCCGGGCCCACCGGACCGCATCAGCAGAGCGGAGACACACCATGACGACGACAGACCCCACGACCTTCCCCGTGCTCGACGAAAAGGTCGTCATCGTGACCGGCGCGGCGATGGGCATGGGGGAGGCGACCGCCCGCCTGTTCGCGGAGGCCGGAGCCCGCGTGGTCGTCGCGGACTTCAACGAGGAGAAGGGCCGTGCGGTCGCGGAGTCGATCGGCGAGGCGGCGCGCTTCGTGAAGGTCGACATCTCGAAGGCGGACCAGGTCGAGGCCATGGTGGCGCAGACGGTCGAGGCTTTCGGCCGGCTCGACGGCGCCGTCAACAATGCCGCACTCACCCCGGACGACAAGCTCGCCAGCGAGTTCGACGAGGACTACTGGGACCGGCTCATGGCCGTCGACCTCAAGGGCACCGCCCTGAGCATGAAGTACGAGCTGCGCCAGCTCCTCGCGCAGGGCGACGGCGGCTCGATCGTCAACATCTCGTCGGTGTCCGGGTTCCGACCCCAGCCCGAGAACATCGCGTACGTCGCGGCGAAGCACGGCGTCGTCGGCATGACGAAGGTCGCGGCGATGGAGAACGGCCCGCACGGCATCCGCGTGAACTCGGTGGCGCCCGGAGCCATCGACACCCCGATGCTGCGGGGCGCGCTCGAGCAGTTCGGCTTCGACCCGGCCGAGTACGCACCCCAGCTCAGCCTCCTCAACCGGTTCGGTCAGCCGCGCGAGATCGCTCAGGCCAGCCTGTGGCTCGTGTCCGACCTCTCGTCGTACGTCACCGGCACGACGCTGCACGTCGACGCCGGTTACACGAGCCGCTGAGCCGCCGCGGTTGCGAGCGGATCCCGGGTCGGTAGCGTCGAGGACGGCGTAGCGCCGACCGGCGTCACCGCACGTCAGGGCGCTCTCCGGGCCGACCGGGGGGCGCCCTTCGCGCACGCGCGACGAGTGACCGCGAGAGGAGGCCCATGGACCAGAGCAGCACACGGACCACGCCCACGCGGCGGACGAGACAGAGCCGGGCACGTCCACCGGTTCACGGGGTGCGCGCATGACGGCGGCTCGGGACGTCCGCGACCGGCTCCGGCGCGCGTGGCTGCTTCACCCCCGCTGGTCCCTGGCGCTCCGGGGTGCGATCGCCGCCGCCCTGGCCTGGGCGGTGGGCATGCTGGCCCCTGCTCCGTTGTCCGAGTTCCCCTACTACGCGCCGCTCGGTGCGGTGGTCGCGACGACGAGCACCCTCGTCCGGTCGGTACGCGAGTCGCTGCAGACGGTCGGCGCCCTCCTGCTCGGCGCGGCCGTCGCCGTCGGGACCGATGCCGTGCTGGCGCCGGACGCCCTCTCGGTCGCCGTCGTCGTCGGCCTGGCGCTGCTGTGCGGGGGGTGGCGCGTGCTGGGCGACAAGGGCGCGTGGGTGGCCAACTCGGCCATCTTCGTGCTCGTCCTCGGTCAGGGAGACAGCACGCAATACATCGGGGCGTACGCCGGGCTGGTGCTCGTGGGGGCCCTGATCGGCATCGCGGTCAACTTCCTCCTGCCGCCGCTGCCGCTCACACCTTCGGACGCGGCCCTCGACGACCTGCGCGACGCGCTCGTCGAACAGGTGGACGACCTCGCCGACTGGCTCGAGCACCGCGGGCCGCTCGATCCGGGCGAGTGGGAGCGACGACGGCGGGCACTCTGGCCGACGGTCGAGGGCGCGCGGCGGGCCGTCGCGCGCACCCATGAGGCCCGACGCGGGAACCTCCGGGCGCGGCACCATGGTCAGCGCGTCACCACCTTGGCTCGCCGCGCCGACGTGGTCGTGACCTCGGCGGAGGTCGTGGACGAGCTTGTGAGGCTGCTGGTCGGCTGGGAGTCGGAGGGCCGTGAGCGCGTCGCCCTGGGTCCGGATCTCCGTCCCGAGCTCGCCACGGCGCTGCGCGCGTTCGTCGCCGCGCTGCGCGCCCCCGGCTACGACGACCTGCGGGCCGCGGCCCAAGGCCCGGACCCGAGCCCCGAGGAACAGTTCGGCGACGCTGTCGACGGGCTGCGGGACGAGGTGCGGCACGCGCGCACCACGTCCGGGGACGACCACCTCGTCGCGAGCGCCATCCTCGTGGTCCTCCGGCGCGGTTCGCTGGCGCTCCTTCGCGACGGCTGACCACGGACCGCGGACCGCTGACCGGCCGAGGTTGCAGGTCCCCCCTCGGTCGGTAGCGTCGAGAAGGGGCGCAGCCGCGCCGACCGCGTCCACGCAGGAGGGTGAGTCATGGGGACCGAGGACCAGGCCAAGGACGGGCTCGAGGGTGCCGCCGAGAAGGCCAAGGACGGGATCGAGGGGCTGCTCGACAAGGCCAAGGAGTTCATGACGGACGAGAACGTCGAGAGCGCCGCGGAGAAGATCAAGGGCCTCACGCCGGACTCCGTCGACTCGTTCGTCGACAAGGCCGCGGAGCAGGCCAAGAAGCTCAACGGCTGACCTCGCCGCCCTGGAGGGTGCGGGACCTCGGCCGACACGAAGGACCCGCGAGAATGCGGCGGTCACGTGCGGCGGTCAGTCGGTACCATCGGGGGGTCGCTGCCAGCAGGCGGCGGCCCCCCGATCCTTAGAGGAGACCTGACGTGACCTCCGTGCCCGTGTCGCAGCTGACCATCACCGTCGACGGGGAGCAGCGCGAGGTCACGACGGGCACGACGGGCCTCGACCTGTTCGGGGACCGCCGGGACGTCGTCGTGCAGCGCGTCAACGGCGCGCTCAAGGACCTGTCCGCACAGGTCGTCGAGGGCGACGTCGTCGAAGGCGTGACCGTGTCCGAGCCCGACGGGCTGTCGGTGCTGCGGCACTCGGCGGCGCACGTGCTCGCGCAGGCCGTCCAGCAGGTCAACCCCGACGCGAAGCTCGGCATCGGCCCGCCGATCACCGACGGCTTCTACTACGACTTCGACGTCGACACCCCGTTCACCCCCGAGGACCTCAAGGCCCTCGAGAAGGGGATGCAGCGGATCATCAAGGAGGGCCAGACCTTCCGCCGCCGGGTGGTGACCGACGACGAGGCCCGCGACGAGCTCGCGACCGAGCCGTTCAAGCTCGAGCTGATCGGCCTCAAGGGCAAGGGCGAGGCGACCGCTGCTGCGGCCGAGGGCGCGGCCGTCGAGGTCGGCGAGGGCGAGCTCACGATCTACGACAACGTCCGGCGCGACGGGACCGTCGCCTGGAAGGACCTGTGCCGCGGCCCGCACGTGCCGAGCACCCGGTACATCGTCCCGAACGCGTTCAAGCTCATGCGGTCCGCCGCGGCGTACTGGCGGGGGAGTGAGAAGAACCCGCAGCTGCAGCGCGTGTACGGCACGGCGTGGCCGAGCAAGGACGAGCTCGTCGCCTACACCGAGCGCCTGGCCGAGGCCGAGCGCCGCGACCACCGCCGCCTCGGCAACGAGCTGGACCTGTTCTCGTTCCCGGACGAGATCGGCTCCGGCCTGCCGGTGTTCCACCCCAAGGGCGCCATGATCCGCATGCAGATGGAGGACTACTCCCGCAAGCGGCACGTGGAGGCGGGCTACTCGTTCGTGAGCACCCCCCACATCACCAAGGCCAACCTGTTCGAGACCTCCAAGCACCTCGAGTGGTACAAGGACGGCATGTACCCGCCGATGCACCTCGACGAGGAGCTCGACGACGAGGGCAACGTCAAGCGGGCCGGGCAGGACTACTACCTCAAGCCCATGAACTGCCCGATGCACAACCTGATCTTCCGGTCGCGCGGCCGCTCCTACCGGGAGCTCCCGCTGCGGCTGTTCGAGTTCGGGACCGTCTACCGGTACGAGAAGTCCGGTGTGGTGCACGGCCTGACCCGCGCCCGGGGCTTCACCCAGGACGACGCGCACATCTACACGACCCAGGAGCAGATGCGCGACGAGCTCGCGTCCTTGCTGACGTTCGTGCTCGACCTGCTGCGCGACTACGGGCTCGACGACTTCTACCTCGAGCTGTCGACGCGCGACCCCGAGAAGTCCGTCGGCGACGACGCGACCTGGGAGATCGCCACCGAGACCCTGCGCGAGGTCGCGACGGCGTCGGGCCTCGACCTCGTGGCCGACCCGGGCGGCGCGGCGTTCTACGGGCCGAAGATCTCCGTCCAGGTGAAGGACGCGATCGGGCGCACCTGGCAGCTGTCGACGATCCAGCTCGACTTCTTCGAGCCCGAGCTGTTCGAGCTCGAGTACACGGCCTCCGACGGCACCCGCAAGCGCCCCGTCATGATCCACCGCGCGCTGTTCGGCTCGATCGAGCGGTTCTTCGGGATCCTCGTCGAGCACTACGCGGGCGCGTTCCCCGCGTGGCTGGCCCCGGTGCAGGTCGTGGCCGTGCCCGTCGCCGAGCCGTTCAACGACTACCTCGCGGGCGTCGTCGAGCAGCTGAAGGCGCAGGGAATCCGGGCCGAGCTCGACGACTCCTCGGACCGCTTCGCCAAGAAGATCCGCACCGCGAGCACCCAGAAGGTGCCGTTCGTGCTGATCGCCGGCGGCGAGGACGCGGAGGCCGGCGCGGTGTCGTTCCGGTACCGGGACGGTCACCAGGAGAACGGCATCCCCGTCTCGGAAGCCGTCGAACGGATCGTGGCGGCCGTCCGCGACCACGCGCAGGTCTGAGGCGTGGGCACCCCCGACGACGCCCCGCGCGTCGACGACGTCGCCGAGCACCCGGGCGACCCCGACGGCTTCCAGCGCCTGTGGACGCCGCACCGCATGGTGTACATCGGCGGCCAGGACAAGCCCGCCGACGGCACGAGCGAGGAGTGCCCGTTCTGCCGCGCCCAGCAGGGCAGCGACGAGGACGGCCTGATCGTCGCGCGCGGCCGGACGGTCTTCGCGATCCTCAACCTGTACCCGTACAACGCGGGGCACCTCATGCTGCTGCCGTACCGGCACGTCTCCGACTACACGGAGCTCACGGCCGACGAGCAGGACGAGCTGAGCGCGTGGACGCGGACCGCGATCGAGACGCTGCGCACCGTCTACCGGCCGGGCGGCTTCAACCTCGGGACGAACCTCGGCGTCGCCGCGGGTGCGGGGATCGCCGCGCACCTGCACCAGCACGTCGTGCCGCGGTGGGTCGGCGACGCCAACTTCCTGCCGATCGTCGCGCAGACCAAGGCCGTGCCCGAGCTGCTCGCCGACACCCGTGCCCGGCTCGCGGCCGCGTGGCCCGCCGAGCCCCAGGAGAGGGACACCCTGTGATCAGCAAGCTTCGCGCCGGGTTCGGACGACTGTTCCGGCCCGTCGCCCAGTTCCTCCTGGACCACGGCGTCAGCCCGGACACGGTGACGTTCGTGGGTGCGTTCGGTGCCGTCGTCGCGGCCCTCTGGCTCTACCCGACCGGGCACCTCGTGGCCGCGGGCATCGTCATCGGGATCCTCACGCTCTCCGACGCGCTCGACGGCACGATGGCGCGCCTCGCGAACCGGGTCGGGCCCTGGGGGGCGTTCCTCGACTCGACGCTCGACCGCGTCGTCGACGGTGCGATCTTCGCGGGCATGACGATCTGGTTCGTCCGGCACGCCGACGCGTCTCTGTCGATGTGGGGCGTGGTCGCGGCGCTGGCCTGCCTCGCCATCGGGGGTGTCGTGCCCTACGCGCGCGCCAAGGCCGAGTCCCTCGGCTACGACGCCAACGTCGGGATCGCAGAGCGCGGCGAGCGGCTGGTGGTCTCGCTCACGGCCGCCGGCCTCGTCGGCCTCGGGCTGCCGCAGGTCGTGCTCGTCGTCGTCCTCTACCTGCTGGCCGCGGCCAGCGCGGTGACGGTCGTGCAGCGCATGGCCGCCGTGCGTCGCCAGACGCGCGCCGAGGCGGCGACCGCCGGAACCCCGGCCGACGGACCAGACGAAGGAGCGTGACGCGCCGCATGGGGATCGACGTCGGGAAGCTGTACGCCACCGCGTGGCGCCTCGCGCCGAAGGTGCCCGAGCCCGTGCTGCGCGGCGCGTTCACTGCGATCGCGGACACGTCGTGGGCGCTGCGCAAGGGCGGCGTGGACCAGCTCGAGCGGAACCTCGAGCGCGTCGCACCGGGGCTCGACCGACGCGACCTGCGGCGGCTCTCGCGCGCCGGGATGCGGTCGTACATGCGCTATTTCCGGGAGGCGTTCACGCTCAGCGGTGCGACGCCGGAGCAGATCCAGGCGCGCATGCGGGTGGCGAACCGTGAGGCCGTCCAGCCGTACTTCGACGAGGGACGGTCCGTCCTGCTCGCGCTCGGGCACCTCGGCAACTGGGACCTCGCCGGAGCCTGGGGCACGCGGAACCTCGCGCCCGTCCTGACCGTCGCGGAGCGGCTCGAGCCACCGAGCCTGTTCGAGGAGTTCGTCTCGTTCCGCGAGTCGTTGGGGATGAAGATCCTGGCCTTCGGGGACGACGGCGTGTTCCGCTCCCTGGTCCGCGGCACGCAGGAGGGCGGCAGGCTCGTGCCGCTCCTCGCCGACCGCGACCTCAGCTCGCAGGGCGTGGAGGTCGACATGTTCGGGGAGCGGGTGCGCGTCGCCGCAGGTCCGGCCGCGCTGTCGGTCATGACGGGCGCTCCGCTGCTCGGGACGTCGCTCACGTACGAGCGGCTGGAGGGGGAACGGCGTCGCGCCGCGGGGACGCCGTGGGGGATCGTGGCCACGTTCGGGCCGCCGATCGAGACGGACCCGGCCCTGACGCGGCGCGAGCGCATCGCCCAAGGCACCCAGCAGTGGGTCGACTTCGTCGCGTCGGAGATCCGGCGCAAGCCGGAGGACTGGCACATGCTGCAGAAGCTGTTCGTCGCCGACCTCGACGCCGACCGCTACGCGCGGACGGTCGCGAAGGAGAAGGCGACGGCGGCCGAGGGGGGAACCAGGTGAGGGTCGGGATCGTCTGTCCGTACTCGTTCGACGCGCCGGGCGGCGTGCAGTTCCACGTGCGCGACCTCGCCGAGGCGCTCATGGCGCGGGGTCACGAGGTCTCCGTCCTCGCGCCCGCCGACGACGACACCCCCGTCCCGGAGTACGTCACCCCGGCGGGCAAGGCCGTCCCGGTCCCGTACAACGGCGCGGTTGCCCGCATGACCTTCGGCCCCCGGACGGCTGCCCGGACGCGGCGGTGGCTCGTGAGCGGGGACTTCGACGTCCTGCACCTGCACGAGCCGGTCACGCCGTCGCTCGGCATGCTGGCGCTGTGGCTCGCGCAGGGCCCGATCGTCGCGACGTTCCACTCGTCGCTCGTCCGGTCCCGCGCGCTCCAGGCCGCGTACCCGCTCGTGCGGCAGAGCCTCGAGAAGGTGTCCGCACGCATCGCGGTCTCCGAGGACGCCCGCCGGACGCTCACCGAGCACCTCGGCGGGGACGCCGTCGTGATCCCGAACGGCGTGTACGTGGACGCGTTCGAGTCGGCACCGACCGACCCGCGCTGGACGGGGACGCCCGAGGCGCCGACGGTCGCGTTCCTGGGCCGGCTCGACGAGCCTCGCAAGGGCCTGCAGATCCTCGCGCGCGCGGTACCCACGATCCTCGAGCGCTTCCCCGGCGCCCGGATCCTCGTCGCCGGCCGCGGCGACCAGGGCAGGGCGGACGCGATCGAGACGCTCGGCCCGCAGGCGTCCGCGCTCGAGTTCCTCGGGGGCGTGTCCGACGACGAGAAGGCCGCGCTGCTGTCTTCCGCCGACGTGTACGTCGCGCCCCAGACCGGCGGTGAGAGCTTCGGGATCGTCCTCGTCGAGGCCATGAGCGCAGGCTCGTGCGTGGTCGCGAGCGACCTGGGCGCGTTCCGTCGCGTGCTCGACGACGGCCGCGCGGGCGTGCTCTTCCCCGTCGGCGACCCGGAGGCCCTCGGGCGGGCGGTGGTCCGCGTCCTCGAGGACACCGAGCGCCGGTCGGGCCTCGTCGCGCACGCCCACGAGTGGGTGCGCCAGTACGACTGGGCGACCGTCACCGGCCAGGTGCTCGCCGTCTACGACATGGTCCTCGCCGCCGAGGCGGCCGCGGGCCGGGTGCACGAGGACCCCGGGGCGCTGCACGACGGACGACCCGGGCTGTGGCCCCGGCTCGTCGGCGACTCCCGGCGTGAGGGAGGTGCCCGATGAGGTGGAGCGACATGCTGATCATCGGCGTGCTGGTCCTGTTCCTCGTGCTCTGGCTCGCGTGGGCCGGCGCCTCGCACATCGACCGGCTGCACCGCAAGGTCTACTCGTCGCGTCTCGCGCTCGACGCCCAGCTCGTCCGCCGGGCCGCCGCCGCGCGGGACCTCGCGTCGTCGGGGCTGCTCGACCCCGCGAGCTCGGTGCTCGTCGCGACCGCCGCCTACCGGGTGCTCGGGGCGGGGGAGCTGCCCGGCCTCGACCGCGAGCGCGCCGAGAGCGACCTGTCCGCGACGCTGCGCGCCGTCCTCGACGACCCCGACGACGTGCGTCGGTGGCGCCAGGAGCCCGACGGCGACGTCGTCCTCGGGGAGCTCGCGGGCGCCTGGTACCGGGCCCAGCTCGCGCGACGGTTCCACAACGAGGCCGTCGACCAGACGCAACGTCGCCGGCGCCGCTGGTACGTCCGCCTGCTGCGGCTCGCCGGGCACGCGGCGATGCCGCAGACGGCCGAGCTCGACGACGCCTCACCTGCGACGTTGCGTCCGCTCGAGACGCAGACGCCCGCGTCGGCCGAGGGCGTCCCCGGCGTAGAGTGAGCCCTGGCAGTCCAGCCGCATCCCGCCCCACACCGCGAGGTTCCACCGTGTCGTCTGTGCCGTCCTCTTCTTCCCCGTCCTCCGCCCCGCAGACCGACCAGCAGGGCACGCCCGCGGCCGCCGTCGGGACGGCCCGCGTCAAGCGCGGCATGGCGGAGATGCTCAAGGGCGGCGTCATCATGGACGTCGTCACCCCCGAGCAGGCCAAGATCGCCGAGGACGCCGGCGCCGTCGCCGTCATGGCGCTCGAGCGCGTCCCCGCGGACATCCGCGCGCAGGGCGGCGTGTCCCGCATGAGCGACCCCGACATGATCGACGGCATCATCGCGGCCGTCTCCATCCCCGTCATGGCGAAGGCTCGCATCGGCCACTTCGTCGAGGCGCAGGTCCTCCAGAGCCTGGGCGTCGACTACGTCGACGAGTCCGAGGTGCTCACCCCTGCGGACTACGCGAACCACATCGACAAGTGGCAGTTCACCGTGCCCTTCGTGTGCGGCGCGACCAACCTCGGCGAGGCCCTGCGTCGCATCACCGAGGGCGCTGCCATGATCCGTTCCAAGGGCGAGGCCGGCACCGGCGACGTCTCGAACGCCACGACCCACATGCGCACCATCCGCGCGGAGATCAAGCGCCTCACGTCGCTCCCGGAGGACGAGCTGTTCGTCGCCGCGAAGGAGCTGCAGGCGCCGTACGAGCTCGTCAAGGAGATCGCCGCGACCGGCAAGCTCCCCGTCGTCATGTTCACCGCGGGGGGCATCGCCACGCCCGCGGACGCCGCCATGATGATGCAGCTCGGCGCCGAGGGCGTGTTCGTGGGCTCCGGCATCTTCAAGTCCGGCAACCCCGCCCAGCGGGCGGCCGCGATCGTCAAGGCCACCACGTTCTACGACGACCCCGACGTCATCGCGAACGTGTCCCGCGGCCTCGGCGAGGCCATGGTCGGCATCAACGTCGACGACATCCCCGTCCCGCACCGCCTCGCCGAGCGCGGCTGGTGATCTCCGGGGCCGAGGAGGCCGGCGCGCCGCGCGCGTCCTCGCTGGGTGCGGACTGGACCGTCGGACCCGACGGCGTCCGCTCCCGTCGCGCCGCGCGGGTCATCCTGCTCGACGACGCCGGGCGGGCCCTCCTCGTCCGCGGGCACGACGCCGACCAGCCCGAACGCTCGTGGTGGTTCACCGTGGGCGGCGGGATCGACGGTGACGAGACGCCCGCCGAGGCCGCGCTGCGCGAGGTCCGCGAGGAGACCGGCATCGTGCTCGAGCCCGCCCAGCTCGTGGGCCCCGTGCTCACCCGCGTCGGGATCTTCGACTTCTTCAAGGAGACCTGCCGGCAGGACGAGGTGTTCTACGCGGCCGTCGTCCCGCACGTCGGGCCCGACACCGCCGGCTGGACGGACGTCGAGCGCGAGCTCCTCGACGAGCTCGCCTGGCTCACCCCCGACGAGCTCCGGGCCCAACCCCTCGAGTACTTCCCGACCGCCCTGCCCGACGTCGTCGAGCAGCTCGCGACCGGCTGGGACGGGACCGTCCGCCACCTCGGCACCGAGCACGACGACTGAGCTCGGCGTCGCGAGCAGAAGGAGCACCACCCGCAGTGAGCAGCACCCCCACCATCGGCGTCCTCGCCCTCCAGGGCGACGTCCGCGAGCACCGCGCAGCCCTCGAGGCGTCGGGCGCGCGCACCGTCGCCGTGCGCCGGGCCGCGGAGCTCGCGGCCGTCGACGGGCTCGTCCTGCCCGGTGGCGAGTCGACGACCATCGACAAGCTCCTGCGCATCTTCGAGCTGTACGAGCCGTTGCAGGCGCGCATCGCCGACGGGCTGCCCGTCTACGGCTCGTGCGCCGGGATGATCCTCCTCGCCGACCGCGTGCTCGGGGGGACCAGCGACCAGCAGACCCTCGGCGGGCTCCACGCCACCGTCCGCCGTAACGCCTTCGGGCGGCAGGTCGACTCGTTCGAGGCCGACCTCCCGTTCGCGCACCTCGACGGTGCCCCCGTGCACGCCGTCTTCATCCGGGCGCCCTGGATCGAGGACGTCGGCGACGACGTCGACGTCCTCGCCCGCATCCCCGACGACTACCCGGAACCCGTCGCCGGTAAGATCGTCGCAGTTCGCCAAGGTTCGCTGCTCGCGACCTCGTTCCATCCCGAGATCTCGGGGGACCGGCGCGTGCACGAGCACTTCGTCCAGATCGTCAAGGAGTCGTAGTCGATGTCAGGTCACTCCAAGTGGGCCACGACCAAGCACAAGAAGGCCGTGATCGACGCGAAGCGCGGCAAGCTCTTCGCCAAGCTCATCAAGAACATCGAGGTCGCCGCGCGCACCGGCGGCGGTGACCCCGCAGGCAACCCGACGCTCTTCGACGCCATCCAGAAGGCCAAGAAGACCTCGGTCCCCAACGACAACATCGACCGCGCCGTCAAGCGCGGCTCCGGTGAGGGCGCCGACGCCGTCGACTACCAGACCATCATGTACGAGGGCTACGGCGTCGGCGGCATCGCCGTCCTCGTCGAGTGCCTCACCGACAACAAGAACCGCGCCGCCTCCGAGGTGCGCCTCGCGTTCTCCCGCAACGGCGGCAACCTCGCCGACCCGGGCTCGGTGTCGTACCTGTTCTCCCGCAAGGGCCTCGTCGTCGTGCCGAAGGCCGGCGGCGTCACCGAGGACGACGTCATGCTCGCCGCGCTCGACGCCGGCGCCGAGGACGTCACCGACGCCGGCGAGGTCATCGAGGTCCTCTGCGAGGCCACTGACCTCGTCGCCGTGCGCACCGCCATCCAGGAGGCCGGCATCGAGTACGACTCCGCCGACTCGATCTGGCACCCCTCCATGGAGGTGGAGGTCGACGTCGAAGGTGCGCGGAAGATCATGCGGCTCATCGACGCACTCGAGGACAGCGACGACGTGCAGAACGTCTACGCGAACTTCGACGCGAGCGACGAGGTCATGGCGGAGCTCGACGAGGAGTAGTCGTCCGGCGGCGCGGGCGGACAGACCCGACGTGTGCTCGGTCTACCATCCGCGTCGCTCGTTCCTCGCGCCGCTCCCGCCAGGCCCGCCACGACCTTCGCACACGTCGGGTCCGTCCGCCCGCGCCACCTCAGTGCACCGTGTCGCCGTTGCCTTCGTGACGTGGGCGTCCCCTCGCGCCCTGCTGCACCGCGTCACGTCCAGTGCCGGCCTTCGCCAGCGTGGCGAGTCCCCGGGGTGCGCGGCCCTTCGCCTGCGCGGCCAGTCCTGCGGTGCGCGGCGGTGTGGGTCCCTCCGTTCGTCGGTGGGCGGTGAGAGGGTGGGCGCGTGCGCGTACTCGGAGTGGACCCTGGACTGACCCGGTGCGGGATCGGCGTGGTCGACTCCGCCGGCAGCCGGAAGGCCGTGCTGGTCGACGTCGGGGTCATCACGACCGCGCCGACAGTGACGGTTGACCTGAGGCTCGCCGAGGTCGCCGACTCGCTCGACCGGTGGATGGACGCACACGTACCGGACGTGGTCGCCATCGAGCGCGTGTTCGCGCAGCACAACGTCGGGACCGTGATGGGGACCGCGCAGGTCGCCGGTCTGGCCATGGTGGCCGCCGCCCGGCGGAAGGTCCCCGTCGCCCTGCACACCCCCAGCGAGGTGAAGGCCGCCGTCACCGGGAACGGCCGGGCCGGCAAGGAGCAGGTCCAGCGCATGGTGGCGCGGCTGCTCGGGCTGGCGGACCTGCCGAAGCCCGCCGACGCCGCCGACGCGCTCGCTCTCGCCATCTGCCACCTGTGGCGGCCCGCGGGCGCGCTGCAGGGCGGCGACCGGCACGAGCTCACCCCCGCCCAGCGCGCCTGGGCCGCCGCCGAGCAGGCGGCGCGTCGGGCACCGTCGGGGGTGCAGGGACGCTAGGGTGGTGGCCGTTCGTACACCTGTTCGTAGAGGGGCCAGCCAGCGGTGATCGCACACCTGACCGGGACCGTCGCAGGGATCCGCCTCGACTCCGCCGTCCTCGACGTGAACGGCGTCGGCTACCTCGTGCACGCGACCCCCGGGACCCTCGGCACGCTGCGCCACGGCGCCACCGTCACGCTCTTCACCTCGCTCGTCGTCCGTGAGGACGCCATGACCGTCTTCGGGTTCGCCGACGACGACGAGCGCGCCGTCTTCGAGACCGTGCAGTCGGTCTCCGGCGTGGGCCCGCGGCTCGCCCTCGCGATGCTCGCCGTGCACAGCCCGGAGGCGCTGCGGGCCGCCGTCGCGGGGGAGGACCTCAAGGCCCTCGAGCGCGTCCCCGGCATCGGCCGCAAGTCCGCGCAGCGCATCGTCCTCGAGCTCAGCGGCAAGCTCGGCGCCCCCGTCGGGACCGGCGCCGCGGCGGCGGCAGGAGCCACGGCAGGCAGCGCGGACGCGCGGCGCGACGAGGTCGTCGCCGCGCTCGTCGGCCTCGGCTGGACCCAGAAGGTCGCCGAAGACGCAGTCGACACGGTCAGCGAGGGCGGAGCCACCTCCGACCCCGACGCCGGGGCCGCCGGCACCCCGTCCGAGCAGGTCGCGTCGACGCTCCGTGCCGCGCTGAGGCTCCTCGGGGGCAGGCGTGGCTGAGCTCGCTCGCGACGACGAGCGCGACCTCGGCACCGAGCGCCTCGTCACCGCCTCGGCCGACGACGTCGAGCGCGCCGCGGAGGCCGCCCTCCGCCCACGGCGGCTCGACGAGTTCGTCGGGCAGCACGTCGTGCGCGAGCAGCTCTCGCTCGTGCTCGAGGCCGCGACCTCGCGCGGGGCACCACCCGACCACGTACTCCTGTCGGGACCCCCCGGGCTCGGCAAGACGACCCTCGCGATGATCGTGGCCGCGGAGCTCGGCTCGTCGCTGCGTGTCACGAGCGGCCCCGCGATCCAGCATGCCGGCGACCTCGCCGCGGTCCTCAGCTCCCTCGAGGAGGGGGAGGTGCTCTTCCTCGACGAGATCCACCGGCTCGCACGGCCCGCCGAGGAGCTCCTGTACGTCGCGATGGAGGACTTCCGGGTCGACGTCGTCGTCGGCAAGGGCGCCGGCGCGAGCGCGATCCCGCTCGCGCTGCCGCCGTTCACGGTCGTCGGTGCGACGACGCGCGCCGGGCTCCTGCCGGCGCCGCTGCGCGACCGCTTCGGCTTCACCGGGCACCTCGACTACTACGACGCGACCGAGCTCGAGAAGGTGCTGCACCGCTCGGCCCGTCTGCTCGACGTCCCCCTCACCGCCGACGCGGCGGCGGAGATCGCCCGCCGCTCCCGTGGCACGCCCCGCATCGCGAACCGGCTGCTCAGGCGCGTGCGCGACTGGGCGCAGGTGCGCGGGGACGGCCAGCTCGACCTGCCCGCGGCGCGTGCTGCGCTCGAGGTCTACGAGGTCGATCCTGTCGGCCTCGACCGCCTCGACCGGGCTGTCCTCGACGCCCTGTGCCGCCGGTTCGGGGGAGGTCCGGTGGGGCTCGGCACGCTCGCCATGACCGTGGGCGAGGAGGCGGAGACCGTCGAGACCGTCGCGGAGCCGTACCTCGTGCGCGAGGGCTACGTGGCGCGCACGCCGCGCGGGCGGGTCGCGACCCCGGCGGCCTGGCGTCATCTGGGCCTCGAGCCACCGGCGGACCAGCCTGCCCTTTTCAGGGCCTAGACTGATCCGGACCTGTCGGCGCAGACGCGTGCCGGCGCCGACCGTGCTGCGGTACGCCCCTCGAGGCGACGACCGCGCCGGACGGCGTGAGCGCGCGGGGGTGCCGGGCCAAACCCTGGTGCGGTGAGAGCCGCACGCCCGCGAGGAGCAGCGACACATGCAGCACATCCAGGCAGCGGTCAGCGCCGCTGAGCCCGCCAAGTCCGGCGGCAGCAACTACACGTTCCTGATCATCCTCCTGGTGCTGCTCGTCGGCCTGTTCTTCCTCTCGCGCCGCACGCAGAAGCGCCAGAAGGACGCCCAGTCGTTCCGCTCGAACCTCACCCCGGGCCAGGACGTCATGACCGCGTCGGGCATGCTCGGCACGATCGTCGAGGTCGACGGCGACGAGATCACCATCGAGTCGACCCCCGGCGTCCGGTCGCGCTGGGTGCGCGCCGCGATCGCCAAGGTCGTCGAGCCGACCGCCACGACCGAGGCGCCTGCGGTGACCGCCGCGTCGGACACGCAGGGCGACGACGTCCTCGAGGTCCCGGACGACCTGTCGGGCCTCACCGACGACGGCAAGCTCAAGGACGACACCCGCCCGGACGACTCCGGCAAGGGCGACGGGGCCAAGTAGCCCGCCCCGGAGCACCACCGGACCGCGCGGCTGCGCCGTCCCGCTCGACTCCCCGCCATCGACGTCGCCCCGGCGGCGCGCACGAGAAGAGACACACCGTTGGCCACCACCAACCACGCGAAGTCCCACCCGGGCCGCATCCTGCTGATCCTGCTGATCCTCACCGCCGCGCTGTTCGGCACGATCGGCGTCGGCGCGGCCGTCTCGGACGCGTCGTGGACGCCCAAGCTGGCGCTCGACCTCGAGGGCGGCACGCAGCTCACCCTCGAGGCCTCCACGACCGACGGCTCGAAGGTCACGCCCGAGGCGCTCGACCAGGCGATCGACGTGATCCGCCAGCGCGTCGACTCGTCGGGCGTGTCCGAGGCGCAGATCAGCAAGCAGGGCAGCAAGCAGATCGTCGTCGCGATGCCGGGCAACCCGTCGCAGGACACGATCGACCTCGTGAGCAAGTCCGCGCAGATGCGGATCCGCCCGGTCCTCGTGATCGGCAGCCCGCTCACCGCCGCCCAGCAGACCGCCGCGGCCACGACGCCCACCGAGACGAGCACCCCGGCGCCCACGTCGACGTCCGCGCCGAAGTCGACGCCGACCGCGACGAACAAGAACTCGGCCTACGAGGGTGGCCCGACGGCGCACGTCGGGAACGCCACGTACGTGAAGAACAGCGCGAAGGTCGTGGGCGCGGCCACGACGCCGACCCCCAGCCCGACGGCGACGTCGGACTCCGGCTCCGGCTCGGACTCGCTCAGCGGCGGTGACGGTCTCAGCTCGCTCTCGCAGATCACGGACGCCGACCAGAAGAAGTACGACGAGCTCGACTGCACGGACCAGAAGAACCTCAAGGGCGGCGGCGGGGACGACCCCGACAAGCCGCTCGTGACCTGCTCGCAGGACGGCTCGGCCAAGTACATCCTCGGCCCGGTCGAGATCGAGGGCACCGAGATCAAGAGCGCGACCTCGGGTCTCGAGACCACGTCGCAGGGCGTCACGACCAACAACTGGGTCGTCAACATCAAGTTCACGTCCGACGGCGCGAAGAAGCAGACGGCGATGACCAAGCGTCTCGCCCAGCTCGACCAGGCCGGTCAGGCGCCGCGCAACCAGTTCGGCATGGTCCTCGACGGTCTCGTGATCGAGGCGCCGAGCGTCGACGCCCAGTACGCGAGCACCGGCATCACCGGCGACTCGTCTCAGATCTCCGGCAACTTCACGCGCCAGAGCGCGGCGACCCTCGCGAACCAGCTGAACTTCGGCGCGCTGCCGCTGACGTTCGAGGTGCAGAGCCAGGAGCAGATCTCCGCGACGCTCGGCTCCGAGCAGCTCCAGAAGGGCCTGCTCGCCGGCCTCATCGGCATGGTGCTCGTCGTCATCTACTCGATGTTCCAGTACCGCATGCTCGGGCTGCTGACCATCGCGTCCCTCGTCGTCGCCGGCGTCCTGACCTACGGCGTGATCACGCTGCTGTCGTGGCGGATGGGCTACCGGCTCTCGCTGCCCGGCGTCGCTGGTCTGATCGTCGCGATCGGCTTCACAGCCGACTCGTTCATCGTCTACTTCGAACGCATCAGAGACGAGCTGCGTGACGGCAGACCCCTGGTAGGCGCAGTCGAGCGTGGCTGGGAGCGCGCGCGTCGCACCGTCCTGGCGGCGAAGACCGTCAACCTGATCTCCGCCGTGGTGCTGTACTACCTGGCGGTCGGTGGGGTCCAGGGCTTCGCGTTCACCCTCGGGCTCACGGTGATCATCGACGTCATCGTGGTGTTCTGGTTCACGCACCCGATGATGGAGCTGCTCACCCGCGTGCCGTACTTCCGCGACGGCCACAAGGGCTCGGGCCTGTCGCCCGAGACGTACCAGGTGCAGCGCGGTGCGCGGTACAAGGGCGCCGGCAAGTTCGAGACCGCCGCCGCTGCGGCGGCGGCCACGGCGCCGCCACCCGAGTCCGGTGCGGACGTGGAGGAGGAGCCCGACGAGGGCGCCCTCGTGCCGGCCGGCCCCGAGCGCAGCACGCGGTCCGCGAGCAGCGCGGCCCCCGCGGCCACGCCCGACGGCCGTCGCATGACGATCGCCGAGCGACGCGCCGCCGAGCGCGCGGCCGCGGCCGGCACGGACGCCCCCACGCAGGACTCGACCACCGAGGAGAACCGCTGATGGCCGCGGGGAGCATGGCCCAGTGGGGCAACGACCTGTACACGGGTCGACGCTCGTACAAGATCGTCCAGCGCCGCGCCCTGTGGTTCTGGATCACCGGCGCCCTCGTGGCGCTGTCCCTCCTGGTGCTCGGCACCAAGGGCTTCAACCTCGGCATCGACTTCGAGGGCGGGTCCGAGTTCACCGTCACGAACGCCGCCGACCCGTCGCAGGACAAGGCAGTGACCGCGGTCCAGTCCGTCGCGCCGTCCGAGCAGCCCGAGGTCGTCAACGTCGGCAGCAACGCGCTGCAGATCCGCACCTCGACGCTGTCCAAGGACCAGACGGACGAGATCAAGACGAAGCTCGCCACGACGTTCGACGTCGACCCCGCCAAGGACGTCGGCGCCGAGTTCATCGGCCCGACCTGGGGCTCGGACGTCTCCAAGAAGGCGATCCAGGGCGTCATCGCGTTCGTCCTGCTCGTGGCAGCGTTCATGGCGATCTACTTCCGCAACTGGCGGATGTCGCTCGCCGCGATCATCGCGCTCATGGCGGACCTCGTGATCTCGGCCGGCGTCTACGCCGTCGTCGGGTGGGAGGTCACGCCGTCCACGGTGATCGGCTTCCTGACGATCCTCGGCTACTCGCTCTACGACAAGGTCGTGGTCTTCGACAAGGTCCGCGAGAACACCGCGGGCATCGTCGACCAGACCCGCGCGACGTACGCGGAGCGGGCGAACCTCGCCGTCAACCAGACGCTCGTCCGGTCGATCAACACCGGTGTCGTGGCGCTGCTGCCGGTCGGCGGCATCCTCTTCGTCGGTGGCTTCCTGCTCGGCGCCGGGACGCTGCGCGACATCGCCCTGTCGCTGTTCGTCGGCATCGCCGTCGGCACGGTCTCGTCGATCTTCCTGGCGACGCCGCTCGAGGTCACGCTGCGCGAGCGTGAGCCCGCGATCAAGGCGAACACCGCCAAGATCCTGGCCGCGCGGGCCCAGGCTGCCGCGCAGGGCGACGATCCCGACCTCGTCGCGACCGTCGGTTCGGCGCAGCTCCAGCCGGGCGCGCACCAGGGCATCAAGGCGCAGCCGCGGCGGAAGCGTTGACGACGCCCGGCCCCGGGGAGCTGGACGGGCTCGGCGCGCTCGTGCGCGCCGTGCCCGACTACCCGACCCCCGGCGTGACGTTCCGTGACATCACGCCGCTCCTGGCGGACGGCCCCGCGTTCAACGGGGCCGTCGCCTCGCTGGCCGACCTGGTCGCCCACCACGGCCCGGTCGACACCGTGACGGGGATGGAGGCGCGTGGCTTCGTGCTCGGCGCGGCCCTCGCTGTCCGGCTGGGGGTCGGTTTCGTCCCGCTGCGCAAGGCCGGCAAGCTTCCGCCACCCGTCGAGTCGGTGACCTACGACCTCGAGTACGGGACCGCGACCCTCGAGGTCCGGACGGGAACAGTCACCCCGGGTTCGCGTGTTCTCATCGTCGACGACGTGCTCGCGACGGGCGGGACGGCCGCCGCGGCGGTCCGTCTCGTAGAGGCCTGCGGGGGCGACGTCGTCGGCGCCGCGTTCCTGCTCGAGCTCGACGGGCTGGGTGGTCGTGACGCGCTGTCAGGCCTGGTGGTGGACTCGCTGCTGACCGCCGGGTCGTAGGATTGGTGGACCCTGCCGCCCCGCACGACGCGGGGTCGGGGGGACGGACCGGGAGGTTCCGGAGCGGACGGGAGGCGCGCATGAGCAGCACGAGCCCCGAGACGCGCGGCGCGCAGACGACGGAGGAGTCGGCGGGAGCCCGCGTCCGGTCGCGCCTGGTCCGGTTCGGCTCGCGCGGAGGCGGTAGCGTCCCAGCGCTCGAGCCCCTGCTGCAGTCCGTGCGCACCAACCACCCGCGCGCCGACGTGGGCGTGATCGAGCGGGCGTACGTCACGGCGGAGAAGGCCCACCGCGGTCAGTTCCGCAAGAGCGGCGACCCGTACATCACGCACCCCGTCGCGGTCGCGACCATCCTCGCGGAGCTCGGCATGACGCCGTCGACGCTCGCGGCTGCGCTCCTCCACGACACGGTCGAGGACACGGACTACTCGCTCGACCAGCTCCGGGCGGACTACGGCGACGAGATCGCGATGCTCGTCGACGGGGTCACGAAGCTCGACAAGGTGACGTACGGCGACGCCGCGCAGGCCGAGACCGTCCGCAAGATGATCGTCGCGATGGCGCGCGACATCCGGGTCCTCGTCATCAAGCTGGCCGACCGCCTGCACAACGCGCGCACGTGGAAGTTCGTGCCGTCGTCGTCGGCGGAGCGCAAGGCGCGCGAGACCCTCGAGATCTACGCCCCGCTGGCGCACCGCCTGGGCATGAACACGATCAAGTGGGAGCTCGAGGACCTCTCGTTCTCGACGCTGTACCCGAAGGTCTACGAGGAGATCGTGCACCTCGTGGCCGAGCGAGCCCCGGCGCGCGAGGAGTATCTCGGCGTGGTCCGCGAGCAGATCGGGTCCGACCTGCGCAGCGCCAAGATCAAGGCCACGGTCACCGGCCGGCCGAAGCACTACTACTCGATCTACCAGAAGATGATCGTGCGCGGGCACGACTTCGCGGACATCTACGACCTCGTCGGCACGCGCGTCCTCGTGGAGACGGTGCGCGACTGCTACGCGGCGCTCGGTGCGTTGCACGCGCGGTGGAACCCGGTCCCCGGCCGGTTCAAGGACTACATCGCGATGCCGAAGTTCAACATGTACCAGTCGCTCCACACGACGGTCATCGGCCCGGGCGGCAAGCCCGTCGAGATCCAGATCCGGACCCACGAGATGCACCGTCGCGCCGAGTACGGCGTCGCGGCGCACTGGAAGTACAAGGAGATGGGCAAGGGCTCGGGCGGCGGCGCCTCCGAGAACACGGAGATGCAGTGGCTCCGGCAGCTCGTCGACTGGCAGAAGGAGACGGCGGACCCCACGGAGTTCCTGGACTCGCTCCGGTTCGAGATCGCCGGGTCCGAGGTCTACGTCTTCACGCCCAAGGGCGAGGTCCAGGCGCTCCCGTCCGGTTCGACGCCGGTCGACTTCGCCTACTCCGTGCACACCGAGGTCGGGCACCGGACCATGGGCGCACGCGTCAACGGGCGCCTCGTCCCGCTCGACTCCCAGCTCGACAACGGCGACGTCGTCGAGGTCCTCACCTCGAAGGCCGAGGGCGCGGGCCCGAGCCGCGACTGGCTCGCGTTCGTGAAGAGCCCGCGTGCCCGCAACAAGATCCGCCAGTGGTTCTCCAAGGAGCGCCGCGAGGAGGCCGTCGAGCACGGCAAGGACGCGATCGCGAAGGCGATGCGCAAGCAGAACCTTCCGATCCAGAGGCTCCTGTCGCACGAGTCGCTCGTCGTGCTGGCCTCCGAGATGCGGTACCCCGACGTGTCGGCGCTCTACGCCGCCGTCGGCGAGGGGCAGGTCTCGGCCGCGACCGTCGTGCAGCGGCTCGTGCACGCGCTCGGCGGCGAGGACGGCACCACCGAGGACGTCGCGGAGGTCGCTCTGCCCGGGCACACGGCCCGGCGCGTGCGAACCGGTGACCCGGGCGTGATCGTCAAGGGCGTCGAGGACGTGTGGGTCAAGCTCGCGAAGTGCTGCACGCCCGTCCCCGGTGACGACATCGTCGGCTTCATCACCCGCGGCCAGGGCGTGAGCGTCCACCGCACCGACTGCGCGAACGTCGGCAGCCTCCGCTCGCAGCCCGAGCGGATGGTCGACGTGTCGTGGACGACCGGTTCGAACACCCTGTTCCTCGTGCAGATCCAGGTCGAGGCGCTCGACCGGTCGCGTCTCCTGTCCGACGTCACGCGCGTGCTCTCGGACAACCACGTGAACATCCTGTCGGCGACGGTCTCGACGTCGAACGACCGGGTCGCGTTGTCGCGGTTCGTCTTCGAGATGGCGGAGCCCGCCCACCTCGCGACCGTGCTCTCCGCGGTCCGTAAGGTCGACGGCGTCTTCGACGTCTACCGCATCACCGGGGCCCGGGCAGAGCAGACGCCGCAGCTGCCCGTCTGACGTCGGCCCGCGGCGGGTACACGCGCTCGAACGCGTCGAGCGTGGCCCGGATCCGGTTGCGCTCGTGCCAGCGCGGACGCCGCTCGAGCGCGAGCCGCGCCGACCGCACGTCGAACCCGGCGCGCGTCAGACGCGCCAGCCATGCCAGGGCGATCGACGGGTCCTCGCGGGCGACGTCCAGCCCGGTCCGCCGGACCGAGGTGACCCGCACGCCGCCGACGTCGACGACCTCGTCGGCGAGCAGCGACGCCTGCACGGTGCGCACGGCGGGATCGGGCCACGGCCGGTGGGCGTGCGCCTGGTGGACGGCGGTCACGCGGCGCGGGGGCGGGCCGCCGCAGTGCACCCAGGCGGCCGACGTCCCGCCGACGACGACGTGACCACGGAGCACCGTCGCGAGCGCGCGCGCCCGCAGCTCCGGGGAGGCGGGCACGGTCGCGCGGTGGGCGACGAGGTTCCAGAGGGGGACGAGCGCGCCGTCACGGCACAACGCTCGCCAGGGAACCAGGCCGCCGACGTCGGCGGGGGAGAGGAGCTCGGGCAGCACGGGACAAGCCTCGCCGAGCGTGCGTGGTTCGCGCACGCTCGGCGCTCAGGCTGTGGACGACGTGCCGTCGTCCCGTCGGCCTACGAAGACGGCCTGGTCGGGCTGGTGCGTCAGCCGCGCGCGTCCTCGGCGGCGCGGGAGACCTGCTCGAGCCATGCGCGGCGGGCGTCGAGGGCGGCCTCGAGCTCGGACGCCTTGCGGTTGTCACCCGCGGCCTGGGCATCGGCGAGCTCGGACTCGAGGCCCGCGATCGCCGTCTCGAGCTGGCTCAGCGCACCCTCCGCGCGCGCCCGGGTCTCCGGGTTGGAGCGGCGCCACTCGGCGTCCTCCGCGCCGCGGACGGCGTTCTCCACGGCGCGGAGCCGGCCCTCGACGCGCTGGACGTCGGCGCGCGGCACCTTGCCCGCCGCCTCCCAGCGGTCCTGGATGTCCCGGAGCGCGGCCTTGGCCCGTGCCAGGTCGGTGACGGGGACGAGAGTCTCGGCCTCGGCGAGGATCTGCTCCTTGACCTCGAGGTTTGCCGCGTACTCCGCGTCGACGACCGCGTTCGCCTCGTCGCGCGCGTGGAAGAACTGGTCCTGGGCGGCACGGAAGCGGGCCCAGAGGGCGTCGTCGTCCTTGCGGTTGGCGCGGCCGGCGGCCTTCCACCGGGTCATGAGGTCCCGGTACTGGGCTGCGGTGGCGCCCCAGTCGGTGCTGGCCGAGAGCTGCTCCGCCTCGACGACGATGGCCTCCTTCGCGGCGCGGGCCCCGGCGTTGCGCTGCTCGAGCTCCGCGAAGAAGTGCCGCCGCGCCCGGTCGAACGCCGTGCGGGCGTGGCTGAACCGCTTCCAGAGGGAGTCCTCGGTCGGGCGGTCGAGGCGCGGGCCGTCGTGCTGCGCCTTCTTCCACTCGTCGAGCAGGGAACGGAGCTCCTCGCCGGCCGACTTCCACTGGACGCGGGACGGGTCCGTCGCGGCGAGCGCCTCGGCGCGCTCGACGATCTGGGTGCGGGCCTGCAGAGCCTGTTCCTTGGCGGCCGCGCGCTCGGCCTCGATGCGGTTGCGCTGCTCCTGCGCGGCGGTGCGCGCGGACTCGAGCCGCGTGCGGAGCGTGTCGAGGTCGCCGACGGCGGCAGGCTCGGCGAGGTCCTCGGTCAGGTGCGTCAGCGTCGTGTCGATCTCCCGGACGGACAGGTCCGTCTGGGTGAGCCGGGCCTCGAACAGCGCCACCTTGGCCTGGAGGTCGAGGTAGCGGCGGACGTAGAGGGACAGCGCCTGCTCGTCCGGGACACCGGGGAACTGGCCGACGACGCGCTCGCCGGACGCCTCGCGGACGTAGACGTTGCCCTCCTCGTCGACGCGACCGAAGGTCGACGCCTCGGCGACGGCCTTGGCGTCGTCGGGGACGGGGATGGGCGCGACGTCGTGCGTCGTCGGGGCCGGTGCGGGGGCCGGCGCGGCGGCGCCCGCCGGGGGCGCGGGCCGTGGTGCCGGGCGGGGCACGGGGCGCGGCGTGGGACGCGGTGCGGGCGGGGTGCTCGGGGGCGTCTCGCTCACGACTCAACTCCTTCGATGGTGACGTGGCGTCCGGCGGGGAGCCGGCCCGCGTCAACGACCGTCCGGACGGTGCCGGACCAGGGACCCGACGACGCCGGCCCGAGGGGCTGAGGCGTAGTCGTCTGCCAGTCTAGGCAGCCGTGACACCTTCGACCCGGGCTATTTCGGGCCGTGGGGCGGTTCGTGTCATTACGATCCGGTCACGACTAGTCTCGGCGGCATGCCTGATCCGACCGCCCGTACCGTCCTCTCCCCGGCGTTCGGGGCGGCGTGCCACGTCCTCGCGGTGGCCGGTCACGCCGTCGTCGTCGACCCGGGCGCGGGGGTGACCGAGGCCGTCGTGGCGCACGCGGCCGAGCGCGGCCTCACCGTCCACGCCGTGCTTGCGACGCACGGGCACCCCGACCACACCTGGGACGCCGGGCGGCTCTGCGCGGCTCTGGGCGTCCCCTTCGTGGTGCACGAGGAGGATGCGGCGTGGGCTGGGGACCCCGGTGCGGTGCTCGACGCGCTCAGCGGTGGAACCCCGGCGTCGGCGGGGGTCGGTGCGGCCCTACGAGCGGCGATCGAGGCGTCCGGCGTCGCGCCCGCCGTCGTGCCGGACGACGTCGCACCCTTCGCCACACCGGACGGCGCGGCCGTCCTGGAGTACGGGCGGCTGCGGATCCGCGCCCTGCACGCGCCCGGGCACACACCGGGGTCGACGCTGTACCTGACGGACGGCGTCGTGCTGACCGGTGACGTCCTGTTCGCGGGCAGCGTCGGGCGGACGGACCTGCCGGGCGGCGACGCCGCGGCGATGGCGCGGACGCTGGCCGACGTCGTCGGGGGTCTCGATCCCGCTCTGGCCGTGCTGCCCGGCCACGGGCCCGCCACGACGGTCGCCCGGGAGCTCGGCACCAACCCGTTCCTGCAGCCGCGGCGCTGACGCCGGGCACCACGCGAGGTCCGTCAGCCGGGCGCGGCGCCGTCGACCGGTCCGGATCTGGGAAGATCGGGACATGGCACGCCCCACACCTCTCTCCGGCTTCCCCGAGTGGCTCCCGGACGGTCGCGTCGTCGAGCAGCACGTCCTCGACTCGCTCCGGCGCACGTTCGAGCTCCACGGGTTCGCGGGCATCGAGACGCGCGCCGTCGAGCCGCTCGACCAGCTGCTGCGCAAGGGCGAGACCTCGAAGGAGGTCTACGTCCTGCGCCGGCTGCAGGAGGAGGGCGACGGCTCGGAGAGCGCGGCCCGCGGCGACCGTGCGGAGAAGCAGCTCGGTCTCCACTTCGACCTCACCGTCCCGTTCGCGCGCTACGTGCTCGAGAACGCCGGTCACCTCGCGTTCCCGTTCAAGCGCTACCAGATCCAGAAGGTGTGGCGCGGCGAGCGTCCCCAGGAGGGCCGGTTCCGGGAGTTTGTCCAGGCCGACATCGACGTCGTCGGAGCGGGCGACCTGCCGTACCACTACGAGGTCGAGCTGCCGCTCGTCATGGCCGAGGCGCTCGGCGAGCTGCGGTCGGTCGGCGTGCCGCCGGTCCGGATCCTCGTCAACAACCGCAAGGTCGCCGAGGGCTTCTACCGTGGGCTCGGGCTCGACGACGTCGAGGCGGTGCTGCGCAGCATCGACAAGCTCGACAAGGTCGGGCCCGACGAGGTCGCGCGGCTGCTCGTCGCCGAGTCGGGCGCGACGCCCGAGCAGGCGGCGGCGTGCCTCGAGCTGGCGTCGATCTCCGGCGAGGACGGAGGCGTCGTCGAGCGCGTGCGCGCGCTGGCGGCGACGCACGGAGCGTCGACCGAGCTGCTCGAGACCGGTCTGGAGGAGCTGGGCGCGCTCATCTCCGCCGCGGCGGAGCGGGCGCCGGGCGTCGTCGTCGCGGACCTGAAGATCGCGCGCGGGCTCGACTACTACACGGGCTCGGTCTACGAGACCGTGCTCGTCGGGCACGAGCACCTCGGCTCGATCTGCTCCGGTGGCCGGTACGACACGCTCGCGTCCGACGGTGCGAACACGTACCCGGGCGTCGGGCTCTCGATCGGCGTCTCGCGGCTCGTGTCGCGGCTGCTGTCCGCGGGGCTCGTGCGGGCGACGCGGGCCGTCCCGGCCGCCGTCCTGGTCGCGGTGACCGACGAGGCCACGCGCGGCGACTCGGACCGGGTCGCGGCCGCGCTGCGCGCCCGGGGGATCCCGACGGACGTCGCCCCGACGGCCGCAAAGTTCGGCAAGCAGATCCGGTTCGCGGACCGCCGGGGGATCCCGTTCGTGTGGTTCCCCGCCGGCGTCACGGCGGACGGCACCGCGACCACGCACCAGGTCAAGGACATCCGGTCCGGCGAGCAGGTCGAGGCGGAGCCGGCGACCTGGGAGCCGCCGGCCGCCGACCGGTGGGCGACCGTCGTCGCGGGGGAGCAGCAGGACTGACCCGCCGGGGCAGCGTCGAGCGCTTGACCCTCGTTCGAACACATGTTCGAATCGAGTCATGCGATGGGACGGTCAGGCGCTCGGCGTCGACGATGGCGCGTTGCCCGGGCTGCAGCGCGCGGGCTTCGTGCGCACGGTCCGGACGCCGGAGTTCGCGGGGACGGCGTTCCATGAGGTGCTGTGCAAGAGTGCGCTCTCGCACGTCCCGGCCGCGTCGCACGTGCCGTTCCGGTGGACGATCAACCCGGTGCGTGGCTGTGGCCACCAGTGTCGTTTTTGCTTTGCTCGGGCAACGCATCGGTACCTCGACCTGAACACGGGGGAGGACTTCGACTCGCAGCTCGTGGTGAAGGTCAATCTCGTGGACGTGTTGCGCGCCGAGCTCGCACGGCCGTCGTGGAAGCGCGAGCACGTCGCGCTCGGCACCAACACCGACCCGTACCAGCGTGCCGAGGGGCGCTACCGGTTCATGCCCGGGGTGATCGACGCGCTCGCGTCCTCCGGGACGCCGTTCTCGATCCTCACCAAGGGCACGCTCCTGCGGCGCGACATCGCCGCGCTCCAGGCGGCGGCCGAGCACGTCCCGGTGAGCGTCGGGGTGTCTCTCACGACGCTCGACGACGCGCTCCACAAGTCCGTCGAGCCCGGGGCGCCGACGCCACGGGCCCGGCTCGACCTCGTGCGGGCGGTGCGTGACGCGGGCCTGTCGTGCCACGTCATGGTGGCGCCCGTGCTGCCGTGGCTGACGGACTCCACCGAGCACCTGGACGCGATCCTCGGCGAGATCGCCGACGCGGGCGCCGAGCGTGCCACCGTGTTCGCGCTGCACCTGCGGTCGGGCGCGCGGGAGTGGTACCTGCAATGGCTCGCCGAATGCCGGCCCGAGCTCGTCGCCGGCTACCGGCGCGTCTACGGAGACCGCGCGTACGCGTCGCGGGACTACCAGCGCTGGCTCGCGGACCGGGTCCGCCCGCTCCTGCGCCGTCACCGCCTCGAGGGAACCTGGGACCAGGACCAGCGGTGGGGCGTGCGGGCGGCGGCCGCCCACGACGTCGGCGAGACTGCGCCCCCGGAGCGGGCACTCGCACAACCCGCGTTGTTCTGAGGCGCGGCATGCGACGGGGTGCCGGCTGGCTCCCGGAGGTGCCGGGGCGGTCAGCCGCGTGCGACCCGGTCGACGCGCACGATCTCCGTGCGCGCCACGGCACGGTCGCGGACGTCCGCGAGGGCCACGCGCCGTGGGTCCGCCAGGTACGAGGCGAGCGCGGCGTCGTCGGGCAGGCCGATCACCTGGACCTCGAGCGGGTCCTGCCCGCGAGGCTCGTCCGGCGCCGCGGTCCGACGCACGCGCTCGTGCACCTCGCCGCCGTGCTCCGGCACGAGCGCGAGGACCGCGTCCTCATACTCCACGAGGAGGTCGCCGTTACCTTCGGTCTCCCACAGGAGGACGCACAACGTCACCGGCATGGTCGGAGCCTCGTGCTGCGCGGGCTCGGCATCAGCCGTCCGCGAGGCGCGCCGGAAACCCTCCGGTCGCGATCGGTCCCCAGCCGGTGATCGTCACGCGGATGAGGGACTTGCCCTGTGCGACCATCGCCTCGCGGTACTCGTCCCAGTCGGGGTGCTCGCCGGAGATCGAGCGGTAGTAGTCGACGAGCGGCTCGACCGAGTCGGGCAGGTCGACGACCTCGGCCGTCCCGTCGACCTGGACCCACGCGCCCCCGAAGTCGTCGCTGAGGACGCACAGCGTCGCGGCCGGATTGCGGCGGAGGTTCGCCGCCTTGGCGCGGTCGGGGTAGGTCGAGATGACGACACGGCCATCCTCGTCGACCCCGCAGGTGACGGGGCTCGCCTGGGGGAGGCCGTTCGCGCGGGTCGTGATCAGGACGGCGTGGTGCCGGGGGCGGAGGAACGCGAGCAGCTCGTCGCGGTCCACGGACGTGTTCGTGGCGATCGTGCGTGGCATAGGGACCAGTCTCGCGCCTAGTTCAGGGCAGCCGCGCCCTCGTCCGCCTCCGGGCTCGTGTCCTCGTCGCCGGGCAGGCTCATGAGCCACTCGGTCGCGAAGAGGACCTTGTCGGTCAAGGTGAGCATCTGCTCGCGGATCTCGACGTGCGGCGTCGAGAAGGCGAGCCGCGCGACGGACTGCCGTCCGGGCGCCTCCGCCCAGTAGTCGACGAGGAGCAGCGGGACGTCCTGAGCACCCAGTTCCTCCGCGCCGCGCCCGACGCGCACGTGGCGCAGGAACGGTCCGGAGAGCGTCTCGGTCCGCGTGAGGGCGTCCTCGGCGCCGAGCCGGCTCCCGAGACGGTCCTGCAGGCGCCGGAGGTGAGGGACGCCGTCGGTCTCGGGGCCGAGGTCGTGCCAGTACAGGGTGAGGTTGAGCGCCAGCGCGGCGTTCGGCCCCGGCAGGACGAGGTACGCCATCACCTGGCCGCCTGCGGACGCGGCCTTCGTCGCGGCCTCGATCATCTTGTCGCGCAGGTCGCGACGCAGCGACGCGCCCCGGTCGCCGAGAGACGCCGTCTGCCGCTTGACGACGTCCCGGATCTCCTGATCCCGTGCCTCCGCGTCGTCGAGGTCGAGGAGCACCCAGTGGTCGGGCAGGTGGAGCTCGATCCCGATGCCGCGGGAGCCGCCCGGTTCCGTGGTCGTGGCGAGCGCCTCGCGGCCCTCGGGGCTGATGCCCGCGCCCGTCTCGTCGAAGAAACCCGTGGGGTCGTCGGCGACAGGCGCGGTCTCGAGCGCGGCGAGCAGCTCGGGCACGGCGAAGGCCATGGGGTCGGGCCCGGCGGGGTCGACGACGACGCGCTCCAGCGCAGCACCGTGCCGACGGAGGAACGGCGCGAGCGAGTCGCGGCGCCGCAGGCTGAAGTCGCGTCCCGGGTCGTCCCCGAGGAAGGCCGCGAGCGATGCCGCCGACGAGAACACGCACACCTCGTACGGTGCCGCCGAGCCCTCCGGCGCAGGAAACACACGCACCTGCGGGGTGCCGTCGTCGCGCGTCAGGTGCGGCACGATCACGGGCCCCTCGCGCAGCGCGCGCCCGACGGCGCCGCGGTCGCCCGAGACGAGCGCGGCGTCCAGGGCGGAGGACGGTCCGGGAGTGGTCGGCTGGTCGGTCATCGTGACCCTTCGTCTGCGCGGTGCAGGGCGTGGCCGCCGTAGTGAGGCTGGACGATCGGTCCGAGCTTGCGCTGGATCACGCGCAAGGCGTTGATCGTCTCGTCGTCGTCGCGGCCCGTCGTCGTCCGCCAGTCCGTGCCCGAGCCGTAGAGGTCCGAGACGAACACGAACTCCGTCGCGACGAGGGCTCGCGCCCAGTCGCGCGCACTGAGCGGCGCATCCTGCCGAAGCGCACGCCGCAGCTCGGGCAGCTCGAGGTCCATCGCGGTCACGTCGGCGAAGCCCATCGCCCGCGCGAGGTCGTCGCTCGCGCGGGCCGGGCCGCCCCACTCGCCCAGCGCGCGTCGGAGCAGCTCGGTCTCGGCAGGTTCGAGGACCGTGCTGGGGCGGCGCGGTTCGCTGCTCATTCGAGGTCGTTCTCCCAGTAGTCGTCGATTCTTGTCGGGTCTCGGCGGAAGACGGTGCCTCCGTCGGGATGCTGCGGATCGTGGACGACGATCGTCGAGCCGTCCTTGCCCTGGTAGGCCTTCCGCAGCCGTGCTAGGTCCTTCGTCCGGGCGGGATCCGTCATGACATCTTCCGTGTGACGGCCGAGGTCGTCCACGGACATGCCCGGGAAGTCGCCGGCGTGCTTGCTCCCAGCGTGACCCGCCGCGATGTCGACGGCGTCCTCCACACGCTCGGCGTCGGGTATCCCACCGTGGCCGGCGGCGTTGTGGACGAGGACGGGGACGTCGCCTGCCAGGACGTAGTACGTGTGGTGGGTGTGGACGTGGATGTTGTAGACCGTGACCGCGTCGGTCTCGTCGACGGTCTCGGTCCGGACGCCGTCCAGGACCACGGTGCCGTCATGGGTGGTGAGCAGGTCCCCGGGGCGCAGGTC